>DASSFT010000024.1:0-9675 GCA_035694045.1 Chitinophagaceae bacterium | reverse complement strand
TTAAGAGCAAATCCATCTGGAGCGTAGATGCCGGCGTACAAAAGACGGTGTTGAAAAACATGGGAACAGTGAGAGTATCAGTATCTGACATCTTCGAATCATTGAAATGGCAGGGTACCAGCAATTTTGCCGGTCAGCAGTTAACAGTAAAAGGAAGACCGGAAGCAACCCAGTTGCGTACCAGTTTCACCTGGAGATTCGGTAGCAACACGGTAAAATCAGCCCGTCAACGTAAGGAAGCTTCTGAAGAAGAGAGCAAGCGTACACAAGGTGGTGGTGGTATTGGAGTTGGAGGTAATTAATCACCTTTGTAGATCAATAGGAAATAAAGGCGCCCCGATGGGCGCCTTTATTATTAGAACGCAGATTTTTATGATGATGATGATGATAGATTATGATCTGCGGAAATCTTAATGACCATAAAGATCTGCGTGCTAACTCGTAGAGAGAACGCGGATTTTCATGGAGATGATGATAGATTATGATCTGTGGAAATCTTAAAGACCATAAAGATCTGCGTGCTAGCTCAGGAGGAACGCAGATTGTCACGATGATGATGATAGATTATGATCTGCGGGAATCCTAACAATCAAAAAAATCCGCGATCAGTGTTTCTTTCGCTTTACCAGTTTTGCTTTAATAATTATCACATCTTTCACCGGCCTGTCGCGATCAGCACCTTTACTGGTCTCAACTGCAGCGATTGTATCCACCACATCTAATCCCTTTACAACTTCACCGAAAATGGTATAGTTCTGGTCGAGATGCGGAGTGCCGCCGATTGTTTTGTATACTTCCCGTTGTTCTAACGGAATTTTCTTTCCACCACGGCGAACGGTTTCCAAAGTATCCAATGCTCCGTCAGTAAAAATTTTGCCCTGCACGATATAAAACTGGCTGCCGCTGCTGGCTTTTTCGGGATTATCGTCCCTTGCCGCAGCTATGACTCCTTTTTTATGAAATAAACTTGTCCTGAATTCGGCCGGGATACGATAGGAAGGACCGCCATTTCCGAGTGGTTCTCCCGCTGCTGCATGCTTGCTGTCGGGATCACCGCCCTGGATCATAAAGTTTTTGATCACGCGATGAAATAAAACGCTATCGTAATACCCGATTTTTACCAGCTTCAGAAAATTATCCCGGTGCATGGGAGTGGAATCCGAAAGCCGGATGGTGATATCTCCATAATTTGTTTGGAGTAATACATCCCGTCTCCGGTCTTTCTTTCTTAATGTTGAATCCTGGGCGAGGCCAATTGATACGAAAACAAGGCCCAGAAAGGCCAGCAATGTCTTTTTCATAATAATCCTTTAATTCCCTAATCCGCGGAATCCCTGGAATCTGCGAAATCAACGATTAAAATCAGTGATCGTGGGACTCAAAATAAAGAAGAATATGATCCTTCAAAAAATTTTCCTGTGTAATAGTGTCCATTTCAGGCATCGGCTTTAACTGCCGGAAATGTGGCCATCCCTCAGCATCCACGCTTTCCAATTCATAGTAGCCGCTTTGTGCCAGCAGGCTGCAAACTGCTACATGCATCAGGTCCTGCTTTTGCTCCTTGGTAAATTTTTCTTTTATCTGGCCGAACTCCTGTATCCCGATCAGGAATAAAATGGTTTCCACATCGGGTTTCTTTCCGAATCGTTCAATGAGTTTGGATTCCAGTTTCCACCAGCGCGTCTGAAGATCGTCCTGTAGTTGCATACGGGCAAAGATAAGGAGAGCTAATTTTGAAAAAATTTACATATGATGGTTTCAAAAGGAGGGTATAGTATCACTACTGAGCAAAATAAAATGGATATTGATTTTATTCATTCTTTTTTGACGAGATCGTACTGGGCGGAAGGAATCACAAAAGAGATCGTGGCACGATCGATCAGGGGATCGTTGTGTTTTGGAGTGTTTAGGGGCGGCCCGCCTTCGCACTCTCATACAAACGCCAGAGTTTCAAAGCAGGCTTCGGCGGGCGAGCAAGTAGGTTTTGCAAGAATGGTCACCGACGAAGCTACTTTTGCTTATCTCGCCGATGTGTTTATTATCGAAGATCACAGGGGAAGGGGCCTGAGCAAATAGTTGATGGAGGTCATACTGGCTCATCCCGGTTTACAGGGCTTAAGAAGAATTATGCTGGCCACCAGGGACGCTCATAGTCTTTATGTTCAATCGGGTTTTACACCGCTTACTAATCCAGAACGGTGGATGCAGATCCATAACCCGGATGTTTATAAGAAATTGAATAAAAGATAGAGTCATTCACTATGTTTTTTCCTTCGCTCCCGCCCAAAAGAAGAGCGGAGAAAGAATGCGAAGAGCGGTGTTTCCCATCTATTCTTTTCCCTCGCTCCCGCTCTGTTTCCCGCTCAACTCCGTGTATCCGTGGCAAACCTTCAATTTCGTGATGTAAGTCTTATTTTCAACCTGAGGCATCAGCAAATAAAAATTCAGCGGTTATCTTTGCGAAAAACGAGGTAAAATGTTGCAGCTACAGGTCATACGGCAGAATCCAGGCTTTGTAAAAGAAAGATTGGCCATTAAAAATTTCAAGGATATCCAGTTGGTGGATGAGATCATCGCACTGGATGATCAAAGAAAAAAACTTCAAAACGAATCGGATACCCTTCAGTCGAAGATAAATGCTGCATCGAAGGAAATCGGTCAGCTAATGGCAAAAGGACAAAAGGAAGATGCTGAAAAGAAAAAGCAGGAGGTTGCGACATTAAAATCTTCCTTGCAACCAGCTTCAGATAAATTGAACGAAACGGAAAAACAATTGCAGGATGTTTTGATCCTGCTTCCTAATATTCCTTCAGATAAAGTTCCGCCTGGTAAGACGCCGGCAGATAATATCGTAATAAGAGAAGGCGGAAATAAACCACAATTATCCGCCGATGCAGTTCCTCATTGGGACCTGATCAAAAAATATGATATCGTTGACTTCGAAACAGGTGCCAAGATCACCGGGAGTGGTTTTCCTTTGTACAAAGGCAGGGGTGCCAAACTGCAGCGGGCATTGATCCAGTATTTTCTCGACTTTAATACAAAAGCAGGCTATACGGAATACCTGACTCCGCTAATGGTCAACGAAGCTTCGGCCCGGGGCACAGGCCAGTTGCCCGATAAGGAAGGGCAGATGTATTTTATGCCGGCTGATAATTATTATATGATCCCTACTTCCGAAGTTCCTCTTACAAATATTTACCGGGATGAAATAGTAAAAGAAACTGATCTCCCAATTAAGATGACGGGATTCTCACCTTGCTTCCGAAGAGAAGCGGGGAGTTTTGGGGCTGATGTACGAGGTCTTAACCGCGTTCACCAGTTTGACAAAGTAGAGATCGTACAGATCGTTCAGGCGGATAAAAGTTATGCAGCGCATGAAGAAATGGTAAACCATGTGGAGCAATTATTGCAGACCCTCGGACTTCCCTATCGTATTTTAGCCTTATGCGGTGGCGATATGAGTTTTGCTTCGGCACTTACTTATGATTTCGAGGTTTTCAGTGCAGCCCAGCAAAAATGGCTGGAAGTAAGCTCGGTTTCTAATTTTGAAACTTTTCAAACCAACCGGATGAAGATCCGTTTCAAAGACGAAAAAGGTAAAATGCAACTGGCCCATTCATTAAACGGGAGTTCGCTTGCTTTGCCGAGAATCGTTGCGTGTATTTTGGAAAACAACCAGTCTGCTGATGGAATTAAGCTCCCTTCCGTATTGCATGGCTATTTTGGAGATACTATGATTTCCTAAGAAAAAAACGATACTGACGCATTGCGTCAATGCAACTACGCAATTCCTCTCGCCTCATTTCCAGCCGGTAAAAAAATTAAGTAGTTTCGTCTAATACAGAAATGCAACTGCTGGGCGCAATACCTCATGAATAGACTCTTATTTATTACAGTCATTTCCCTGGCAACACTAGTGCTCCAAAGCTGCGACAATACTACGTACGTTCATCTCTGTCAGGGTAAATACGGCTCAGACCAAATAATAGACAGTCTTGTTCGGAGATATCATTTTACTAACGCCGTTTATTTTGGACAATGGTATAAAGACTATTCAGGGCCCCAAAATCCAAGTTGTGATACAATAAGGCTGGTGATACAATCCGACACTATTCCTTTTGCTCACAACGATACATTTGCCCTCTCAGTTGCAAACGTATTCTTTAACGACTCAGTAAATAGGGAGGTAAAATATCTGAAGATTGAGATAGATGACTACCGGCCGTTTGGAAATGTTAAAACAAATTTTCTGGTCGCCAGGGACGATTTGAAAAAACAATTTATTCCAAGAATGCCTATCGATAGCAGCGCCATGGAATACGAAATAAAACATGAATATTCTACTACTTCATATTATCAGAGTGGGACTGAATATGGAATAAGCATTTACGTTAATGTAAAAGAAGATTACAACGACATTGAAAGCCTGGCTTCGACCATTAAGAGCCGATTTGACTCGGTTATCAAGGCTAAAAAGTTAACCGAAGTTAGAATGGAGCTGATTATTCAGTCACCTTCATGTAAACTGTGCACGGACAAAACATACAATTTCTATTATTCTAAGTCAAACAAAAACATTTGATGCCATTTGAGTTTATCCTCAAAAGAACTGCGCCAAGCATGAGGTTTTCTGCCCCCTTTTTATGGTGGAACTGGCGAAACCTTTTTAAATCCTTTTGCTTCTTTCTTTCTAAAAAAAAGAAGCTGCCAGGATAAGACAGCCTCTTTTTTGTTATATATATCGTTTAAATCAGGGTTGAGCAAAACTATTCCTCGGCCCACCTGATGAAAACACGGCCAGCATTCTTGTCTTTTGTCCATTGCTGAACATATACATGCAGGCATCATCAGTGTAATCCATATAATTCATGGTCATTTCAATCGGAGTACCTGTGCAGGTACTGCGGTGACCGGCGGCAGGACATCCAAAATTGGCCGCATTGTGTAAGGGTGTATCACCAACCAGGTCATTGCCACAGGTAGCATCACCCCAGATATGCCGGAGGTTTAACCAGTGGCCGACTTCATGTGTAGCGGTTCTTCCTTTGTTGAAAGGCGCGGCAGCTGTGCCTGTTCTTCCCGTTGCATTATCATCCAGTACAACTCCGTCGGTATTTGAATTTCCGCCAGGGAATTGCGCATAACCCAATATACCACCACTAAGATTGCAAACCCAGATATTCAATTTTGTAGCGGGACTTGTAGGTGCAATACCCTGCGCGTTCTTTTTCATCGCATCATTAGTGGTCCAGCTTGATTTGGTAGTTGACTTTCTTTTGACCTGGTCCAATACAAACCGAACCCTGATATCACCCGCTTTTACACTATTGTAAGTTGAGGTTGCGTTGTGATCCGCATTCGTGCCTGCATAATCCTCATTCAATACATCAATTTGCGATTGCAACTGGGCCTGGGAAACATTTTGTGCGGCTGTTTTATAAAGGACATTAAATACAACCGGGATTTCAACAATACCGCTGGGGAGTAACCTGGCTGACTGCGGATCAGCGGCAATGCGGCTGGTAAAAGCTTCGATGACCTCCATTCTCGTCTTAAGCGTAGGATCGGCATTCATTTGTTCCAGCAACACATCGTAAGAAGCGCACTGACGCTGTGTGGCTGTAAAAGTTTCTTCTTCCGGCACGGTGTTCTCATTCTTTGGACTGGATGTCTTATTACACCCAAGAATCAACAAAAAGCCTCCTGCAAGCAATACAAGTTTACTTTTCATAAATAAAAATTTTGATATGGGTAAAACGAATGACCGTTCAATTTATCGTTTTTTATTAATCGATGAATCGCGCCGACTCGCTTTTTATCCAGATAAGTAGAAATTCTGGTTTGTCTTCCGTACACAAAAGAGGCATAAACAAGCCGGCAGGGGTTGGCAGGGAGGAAATGAAGGCTTTTGCTGAAGATTAGAACGCTGATTATTATGATCGTTAAGATTCTCGCAGATCATCATAACCGATCATAGCCATCATGACAATCCGCGTTCCAACCCACAGAACAGAAATTATCATTAGAGCCGCATGAAAAGATGTTAAACGGACTCAAATTAGAAAATAATATATGTCTCTGGCCGTTTAAAAAGATTGAACGGGTCTTAAACTTCTCAATTAATTACGGGTCAGAGGCAAATAATCTAAATTACCGGTAATGGCGTTGACAAACCAGCAAAAGAACCAGCACCTGCTATGGCGGGCTGGTTTTGGACCTGCCGTGGAGCAGCTCGATGACCTTTCTAAATACTCCCCTCATCAATTTTTCAAGGCATTGGTCAAAGCATCGGACAAGAAGCCGGAGTATTTTAATCTCGCCGATAATTACCTGCAGGGATTAATGATGGGCATCGACCAGGTTGGACAAATGCAACAAAAAGAACTCACACAGGAGGAAAGAAAAAAAAGACAGCAGCTGAGCCGCGAGGGTATCCGTAACCTGAACCTTTACTGGTTAAAGGAAATGGTGAACAGCAGCGCACAGCTGAGGGAAAAAATGGCTTTCTTCTGGCATGGTCATTTCGCCTGTCGCAACCTGAACTTGTTTTACCAGCAAGGTTTGCTGGATGTGATCCGCCGCAATGCACTGGGAAATTTCGGCACCTTATTGAAAGAAGTTTCCAAATCAGCCGCCATGCTGAATTTTTTGAACAACCAACAAAACCGCAAAGATCACCCCAATGAAAATTTTGCCCGCGAGGTAATGGAACTTTTCACGCTGGGACGCGGCAATTATACGGAACACGATATTAAAGAAGCGGCAAGAGCATTTACCGGCTGGACCTCCAACCTGAAAGGTGAGTTTGTATTCAGGAAGTTCCAGCATGACTTTGGCACTAAAACGGTTTTAGGTAAAACCGGCGATTTTGATGGAGAAGACGTGCTGGATATCCTGCTCGAAGAAAAGCAGACAGCCAGGTATATTTCTCAAAAGATGTATAAGTTTTTTGTCAACGACCAGGTAGACACCGCAAAAGCAGAATGGCTGGCCGATCGCTTTTATAAAAGCAAGTATGATATTTCAAAGTTGCTGGAAGATATATTTACCAGTGACTGGTTTTATGAAGAAAAGAATGTGGGGGTAAGAATAAAATCGCCGGTAGAACTTCTCGTAGGAATCCAGAGGATGCTGCCAATGAAGCTGGAAAATGAGCAGGCATTGCTGATCATCCAGAGAATACTGGGACAGGTATTGTTTTACCCGCCAAATGTGGCGGGATGGCCAGGTGGTAAGAACTGGATAGATAGTTCTTCGCTGATGATGAGAATGCGGATTCCCCAATTAATCGACGATGAAGACGAGATCAATGTAAAACCCAAGGATGATGATGACCAGATGATGGGCAGGAAGGATGAAGATGCGCCCGTAAAAAAACAGGCCGGGGCCGCAGGTATGAGGCGGCAGCAGATCGACGCAAACGTAGATTGGAGCTTGTATGTAAAGGGCCTGGAGAAAGTCACGCGGGAACAATTGATCGATACGATGTCCGGTTTCCTGTTGCAGGTAAAGCCTGGCACCGAAAGGGATGTGATTAATCAATACGCTGACGCGGGTAGCCGGGAAGGTTTTATAAAAACGGCGACGATACAGATAATGAGCACACCAGAATACCAACTCTGCTAAAGCACGAAAAATAATCCGGTGGTCCCGATCCTTCGATTTGCTCAGGACTATCGGGATTAAAAACTTTGAATTTCTAACTATGTATATTAGACGTAAAGAATTCATACAAGTCGGTTCGCTGGCAACGGCATCACTGATGCTTCCAAAGTTTTTGAAAGCTTTTGAAGGAAGCAATATGGTGCCTCCGGGGAATAAAGTGGTTGTCATACTGCAGCTCAGCGGCGGCAATGATGGCCTGAATACAGTGATCCCGGTAAGAAACGATATTTACTACCGGTCCAGGCCAAGATTGGGTATAGAAAAAACAAAAGCATTATTGCTGACTGATGAGGTCGGGCTTCATCCTGCACTTGGAGGTTTTAAGGAGCTGTATGACGATGGTAGCCTGGGCATCCTGAACAATGTGGGTTACCCTAATCCCGACCGTTCACATTTCCGTAGCATGGACATCTGGCATACCGCCAGCCAGAGCAATGAATACATGTCGACAGGCTGGGTAGGCCGCTATCTTGACGCACAATGCAGCGGTTGCGACAAGCCCACACAGGCTATCGAGATCGATGACGTATTAAGCCTTGCCATGAAGGGCGAACATATAAAAGGAATTGCAGTAAAGGACCCCAGGCGTTTATACGGCACATCCAATGAAAAATTTTTCAGGGATGTATTGAAGAATCATAAAGACAATGGTGGTGAGCAGCCGGTCGATTATTTGTACAAAACCATGGCCGAAACTCTTTCTTCGGCCGATTATATCTTTAAGCAAAGCCGGATGCATCCTTCTTCGGCCGAGTACCCAAAGACGGACCTGGGCAATAGCCTAAAGACAATTGCTTCACTCATCTATTCGGATATCAATACCAAGGTGTACTATGTTTCACTGGGCAGTTTTGACACGCATATCAACCAGGACGGGCAACAACAGCGTCTCTTTACTGAGATGAATGAGGCAGTAAAGGCATTTGTAAAAGACCTTAAGACAAATAACCGTTTTGATGACGTTATGCTGTTCACTTTTTCTGAATTTGGAAGAAGGGTGGAACAGAATGCAAGCGGTGGTACAGATCATGGCACAGCCAATAACATGTTTTTGATCAGTGGTGGATTAAAACAAAAAGGCGTGATCAACGAATTGCCGAACCTGGCCGATCTCCAGGAAGGTGATCTTAAGTATAAAATAGATTTTAAGAATGTGTATGCGACGATGCTGAATAAGTGGTTGAATGCAGATGATGTGAAAATACTGGGTAAACAATTTGATTATTTGAATTTTATATAAAGAGAAAGCCGGGATCTCTCCCGGCCTGTTTATAGGGCATTTGAGGACTCGTATAATTCTATTGGAAAATGGGAGTGCAGGTTCTCGGCGTATATTTTTTCATTTTTATCAGGGAGGTCCAGGTGTCTGACCAAACAGCATACCCCCTTGCATGAACAGAAAAACAGGTTTGGACAATACCCGCGCTGTTATAATCTTCTATCCTAAGCCATGAATTATCGGAAGGATTGTACCTGTAGAAATCGATGAATCGGGCTTCAAAATTATTTCCACCGCCGACATAACCATAAGAAGAAATAACAAACGATGGTGACCGCTCTCTTGCTGCACCGGGAAAACTTGCTTTCACTGCCCAGGTATTATTGCCCGGGTTATATTCATACAATGACCTTAGGTAAGTGATTGTTACCACACCGTTGTTATCAGTAGAAGTTCTTCCATTTACCAGGTAGCCCTTGCCATTAATGCTAAATCCCTCTGCTAACCTTCTATGGGGGCCGGGGTAATCAGCTTTTCGCGTCCACTTGATAGCTGCTGACGGGTCAAACTCCCATGTTTCATTGTCCGCACCTAGAAGGTATCCCTTGTTGTTTATGGTAAAAAATGCGGGACCAATGATAAGACTGCCCGGAAAGTCCTGTGTTGGCGACCACGTGTTGCTGGTAAAATCATATTCATAGCACTTGCGGCTTAAAGACCCTACGTACTGTGTCCGGCCGAAATATGCTTTATTCCCGATAACAAAAGAGAAGCCGATATAGGTAGGA
>DASSFT010000023.1:0-12944 GCA_035694045.1 Chitinophagaceae bacterium | reverse complement strand
CAGTAAACGTTCATGATTTTGGTGTGACAAAACTGGCTGCGGATAAAGCAGAATTGAGATGGTGGGGTTTTGACGATCCTTTTGCTGATTATCGCTATGAAGCACAGGTAAGTAGAGATGGGCGCAATTTTATAACCATTGGCAGCGTTGAAAAAAACACGGCGAACAGCGATGCTTATCGATTAATTTTCAAGGCAATAAACGGGGAAAACGGGGTTTATTTTTTCAGAATCAAGCAAATTTATTCAAATGGGTATAGCCGCTTTAGTAATATTCGCCAACTGACACTGGAAAACTCCGATTTTCCTCAATTTACCTTGTATCCGAATCCTTCAAATAGGATTGTTGGTATTAAATTTGATAATATTTACAGCGGACATTTTAGTATCCAGATTTATAATACGCAGGGACAAACGATGGTGACGAGGGAATTTGTAGCGAACGGATCATCTTACGTGCAGGTAGCTAGTTTGGAAAGTGGAGTTTACTGGATGAGATTTATAGATGGGAAGAGTGGAAAATCCTGCGTCAATCAACTTTTAATTAAATGACCTCTTAGGTGGAAGAGGATGGTGGCTTGTAAAAGGGGCCTTGGTTCGGGGCCCCTTCTTTTTTTCTCATAATTAATGGTTTTTAGCTGCTACCGGAATATTTTTATACCTTCGAACCAGAAATCCTAGCATACCGTTTCTCTCGCTTTAAACCACAGTTTACTTTTGTTATAATAGTTTTTACTTAATATGGAATATAATACTACCAGGAACGCAATGGTAATGCGTGAATATGGCCGTCACGTACAGAAAATGATTGAACATCTTTTAACGATTGAAGACCCCGAACGTCGCCAAAGAAATGCCCAGGCCGTTATAGAATTGATGGGATTTCTTAACCCACATTTAAAAAATGTAGAAGATTTTCGTCACAAATTATGGGACCACCTGTTCCTGATCTCAGATTTTAAACTGGAAGTAAGATCCCCTTATCCCATCCCCACACGGGAATCACTAAGTGAAAAACCTGAGCCGCTCCCTTACCCGAAGAGATATCCAAAATATTCTCACCTGGGCAAGAACCTGGAGATCGTTATCAAAAAAGCGCTGGCGGAAGAAGATCCCGATAAACGCCTCGGGTTTGCCAATGCAGTTGCTTACTATATGAAGCTGGCCTATAACAACTGGCACAAAGAAATAGTACACGACGACGCCATTCAAAGTGAACTGTCAGGAATAACTGACGGACAGTTGACTTTTACCAATACCCCATATGTAAAAGCGTTCAGGCCGCAGGACAACCGCGACAGGGACAGGGGTGGTTATGGCAAACCACGTCAAAAGTTCCAGCACCGGAACAACTCTGGTGGTGGCGGCGGAAGACGAAATGATAACCGCGACCGTGGTGGCGGCGGCGGGTATAAGAAGAAAAGATACTAATGCAAATAGTTGATAAGTTATAAGTTTAAAGGTTGACAGGTTTTTGTCAGCCTTTCTTTTTTTACAGTACACCATCCGATAGCTATCGGATTTGATTTCATCCCGCTCCTTCGGCGCGGGACGAGTTGCCACGGATACACGGATGATTTCATTTTTTTCCGTGTATCCGTGGCAATAATCAATTCCCAGGCGAGGGATCTATCTTCAAACTGAGCCACTTCCTTTTTTTACAGAATAACCTGTTCTCGCCTTAAAAAATTACCTTGCACCATCCAACTTATCAAACAAAAACCAGTCAACATTTTTCATGTATTCTTTTGAAGTAACCGGCGGCAAAAAATTGAAAGGAGAAATCATTCCGCAAGGCGCCAAGAACGAGGCCCTGCAAATAATCAGCGCTGTATTGCTGACGCCGGAAAAAGTAACTGTTACCAATATTCCTGATATCCTCGACGTCAACCTACTGATTGAATTGCTGCAGGAAATGAATGTAAAGATTGAAAGACCGCAGAGGGATACATGCATTTTCCAGGCCGATAACGTAAATATCGATTATCTCCATAGCGATGCGTACAAGAAAAAAAGCGGAAGGCTTAGAGGCTCGGTAATGCTCGCAGGTCCGCTCCTTTCGAGATTCCGGAAAGCGTTTATCCCAAAACCGGGTGGCGATAAAATCGGCCGAAGAAGGCTTGATACGCATATCATCGGTTTTGAAAAACTCAATGCTACATTTAATTATCACTCCGAGGATGGGTTCTTTCACCTGGAAGCACCCAACCTAAAAGGAAATAGCTTATTGCTCGACGAACCCTCTGTGACCGGTACTGCCAATATCATTATGGCAGCTGTAATGGCAAAAGGGTCTACTACGATTTACAATGCAGCCTGTGAACCCTATGTGCAACAGCTTTGCAAAATGCTTAACCGCATGGGCGCAAAGATCAGCGGGATCGGTAGCAACATGATAACGATAGAAGGCGTAAGCTACCTGTCAGGAACGGAGCATCGCATGCTGCCCGATATGATCGAAGTTGGTTCATTCATTGGTTTGGCTGCCATGACCCAAAGCGATATCACGATCAAAGGTGCAGGTATTGAACATCTCGGCATTATTCCTGAAAAATTCCGGCAGCTCGGGATAAAAATGGAACTGGAAGCTGACGATATTCATATCCCCTCACAGGATAGTTATGAGATCCAAACCTTTTTAGACGGATCGGTGCTGACCATTTATGATCATCCCTGGCCTGGTTTTACCCCTGACCTGTTGAGTATCGTACTTGTAACCGCCATCCAGGCAAAAGGATCAGTGCTCATTCACCAGAAAATGTTCGAAAGCCGTTTGTTCTTTGTCGATAAACTGATCGACATGGGCGCAAGAATTGTTTTGTGCGATCCCCATCGTGCTGTTGTCATCGGTTTGGATAGAGAGCAGCCTTTAAGAGGTATTACAATGAGCAGCCCCGATATACGTGCTGGTGTGGCGTTGTTGATCGCGGCTTTAAGCGCCGAGGGAAAAAGCGTTATTCAGAATATTGAACAAATTGATCGCGGCTACCAGGATATTGATGGCAGGTTGAGCAAACTGGGCGCTAGCATCACCCGAGTATAAGAACGATGCAAATGACAAAATCCTGTTTCACCTTTTTTATAATCCTGTTCCTGGCAAGTGTCGTTTGCCAGCAAGCTCTTGCTCAGCAAACCGAAGATGTTGAAAAGACAAATGCTTTCCTGACCCGCCTGTATAACAGCCCTTTTCATGATATTGACACCTCAGATCTTCCTCCAAGGGAACAGGCTATTCTTTTTACCCGCGCTGATGACCCGCAAATGCGTTTTAATGGGTATGCGACGTTAGGCCTGTTGAACCTGCATAAAAACAATTACAACACTTCGATCAATAATTTCAAGGCAGCCCTGGCCATCGATTCAACCTGCTTTATCTGTTATTACAAGCTTCATTGGTTGTATTATTTGGGAAAAAACAATTATGATAATGCTTACCGGCTCAGACAGGTCAGCAATCGTGTATTTGAAAGAGTTTTAAAAGCCGATACTAACAATGTTTATTCCTGGCAAAAACTGTATGAAAGTTTAACGTTAAATGCGAACCTTCCGAAGACCTTAAAGCAAAGGGCAGATTATGCTGCTTATAAGATCGTTTCCCTGGATTCTAACAAAGCTTACTATTGGTGGCAATACTCTTTTCACACCGGCAGTGATAAGCAAAAACATCTTTATGCACTGCAGAAAGCTTACCAATTGGAACCTGGCCAGCCTATTTACTGGAGTGCACTGGCTAATTGTTATACAGAATTAAAAAAAGTAGATGAATTGAAAGCGTTGATGGAAAGTTGCCGGCCTGACAACGAGGGTGATCTGCATTACTGGTACCAGGAAAAAGCAAATAGCCTGTATCGCCTCAATCTAAAGGCCGAAGCGCTTGCTGTATACAATGAAGCAAAAAGTAAAGGGATGACCATTGTCTATAAATTCTGAAAAGAAAGGAGCCGATGACATTTTACCAGCAGCAAATACTATCCATTAAAAACAAATTTGTCCCGGGAGATCATTTGTGCGAAAAGATCATCAGCGCAAAAAGATTTATTGATCAGAACTTTTCAAACCGGATCAGTCTTGATGCTATTGCCTGCGAAGCCTGTATTTCAAAATTTCATTTTCTTCGACTGTTCAAGTCGCTTTATGGCCGGACGCCCCATCAATACCTCACTGAAGTAAGGATTGAAAAAGCCAAACAGCTTCTTCGTGCGGGATTACCCGTAGCTGATACATGTTTTTTGACGGGTTTTGAAAGCGTAAGCTCTTTTAAAGCACTTTTTAAAAGATCAACGCGCCAGACCCCTTCATTTTATCAAAAGCGAGCGAAACCTGGAATATCGCAAACAGCTTACCGCTTTCTTCCTTTCTTTTCAAAAAAGATTAACTGACTCCTTCGAACCGGGAGTGTATCTGTACATCGGCTCTATCATTTCAAAAAAAGCAATATCCGAGACAGCGAATAAACTGGCAAGCCGGAAATTTGTTTTATCAATTCATAAAAATGAAGATCAAAGTCACGAGCGTATTGGTCAAAGACCAGGAAAAAGCGTTGAAATTTTATACGGAAGTATTAGGCTTCGTAAAGAAAACAGAGATCCCCATGGGTGAACATAAATGGCTCACCATTGTATCCGGTGAAGAACCAGATGGGGTCGAACTCCTGCTGGAACCCATGGCATTTGAACCCGCCAGGGTATTTCAGAAAGCGTTATTTGAAGCGGGTATACCTTACACGGCCTTCAACGTGGATGATGTTCAAAAGGAATATGAACGTTTATCTGGACTTGGGGTGGCATTTAGCATGAAGCCAACAAAAATGGGTCCTGCTACGATTGCTGTATTTGATGATACCTGTGGCAACAATATCCAGATCGTACAGGTATAATAATTTCATTTTTTTGTCATGAGCGGGAGGAAAGAAAAGATTGTCCCCTGCATTCCTTTTCTTTGCACATGGCTTCCTACAATAAACTGATCGTTATCACTGCTCCGTCGGGCGCCGGTAAAACATCTATCACCCGGCACCTGTTAAAAACTTTCCCGCAACTGGCATTTTCTATTTCTGCTGCTACCCGGGAGCCGAGGAATTATGAAACCAATGGGGTAGATTATTATTTTATACCGCTGGAAGATTTCCAGGCCAGGATCAAGAAAAAAGAATTCGCGGAGTGGGAAATGGTGTATGAAGGCAAGTATTATGGCACATTGAAAAGCGAACTGGAGCGTATCTGGAACAACAAACAGGTACCCCTGCTGGATATTGATGTTAAGGGTGCTATTCATGTACAACAGCAATATCCAAAATCTTTGCTTACCCTCTTTATCGAACCGCCTTCCATCGAAGAATTGAAAAAAAGGCTGGAATCAAGAGGCACCGAAACCGCCGAGTCGTTGCAGGCGAGGGTCAATAAAGCATCTTATGAGCTTTCTTTTAAAGACCATTTCGACAGATGCATACTCAATGATGATTTTAAAAGAGCGTGTAGCGAAGCAGAGACGATTGTGGGAGAATTCCTGGACTAGACTCACCCGGCCTCACCCTCTTATCCCTCTCCAAGGAGAGGGACGATACTGCAAAGTTCCTTTAAACTTCACAGCTATCAAATCAGCCTCATTGTTAATTGGCAATTTTGACCTCACCCTCCAGCTCCCTCTCCAACCGCGTGTCGCCATAGCTTTAGCGGTGGCACAGGGAAAGGGAGAGATAGCTGCTTCCCGTTCCTCTCCGCCTTCGCCCGCGGCTTCGGCGGATCGCAATGACACGTCTAGTTTCGAGCATCTTGCATCCTGCATCGATAGCTTCACTACGTTCACGTTGACGAATTCGCAATGAACATCAAGCATCAAGCATCCAGCATCTAGCATCTGCCAAGAACTCTTATTATCTTTACAACGTATGACAGAATGGAGAACCATCGTCGGATTTGTGCTGACGTTATTGCTGATGTTTTTTTTCGCAGGCATCGAGATGGCTTTTTACAGCGCCAACCGGTTGAATATTGAATTAAAGAAAAAGCAGGGAGGCACTACAGCGCATTTGCTGGCCAAATTTGTTGATTCGCCCGCCAGCTTCCTCGGGGTTACTCTCACAGGTTTTACGATTTTCCTGGTATTCTTCAGCCTGCAGGTCGACAATGTTATGCAGCCCGTCTGGGCTTACCTGAATAAAAAAGTAAAGATCCCTGCATCGGCGCACATTTTTACCGAGATCATACTGGCCACTTTTGTCGTGCTTGTATTTGCAGAGTTTATTCCAAGAGCGATTTTCAGGGCCAGGAGTGTAAGCCTGCTCAGCCGCCTTGCCCGCGTCACCGATTTTTTTTACCAGATGTTCGTACCCATTGCCAACGGGCTTATCAATCTCGCGGAGTGGATATTGAAATACGTGTTTAACGTCAGGGTAGATAAACTAAAAGATCCTTTCAAGCGCAGTGATCTGAAAAACCTGTTTCAACAGGATATTGATGAAGAAAAACAAGAACGCAATACCCAGTTGCTGGAAAATGCACAGGAACTGCCCAAAGTGAAGATCCGCCAATGCCTGGTTCCCCGGAAAGAGATCGTCGGCATTAACGCTAACTACACGATCCAGGAAGTAAAGGCACGGTTTGTTGAGACCAAACTGAGCAAGCTTGTCGTTTTTGAAACTAATATCGATCATATCATCGGTTACGTACACCAGCTGGATCTTTTTAAGAAACCGGCGAGTCTTAACGATATCCTGTTGCCCATACCTGCAGTACCCGAAAGCATGAGTGCGGCCGACCTGATCACCAAGTTCAGCAAGGAGAGGAAAAGCATTGCCTGGGTTGTGGACGAGTTTGGCGGCACAGCGGGCATCATCACCATGGAAGATGTGCTGGAGGAGCTGTTTGGTGAAATACAGGATGAATACGATACCGAAGAGTTTGTGGAAAAGCAGATATCGGAGAACGAGTACATTCTATCCGGCAGGCTCGAACTGGACTATCTTGAAGAAAAATACGGTTTCAATTTCCCAGAGAACGAATCGGAAACCCTGTCTGGATATATTATCAATTATCATGAAACGATTCCTCATCAAAAAGAGAGGATTTTTATAGAGGATTATGAGTTTGACATAATTAGTGTAAGCGACACGCGGATAGAAATGGTGAAAATGAAGAAGCTGAAGTAAGGTGAGTGGTGAGTGGTGAGACGGAAGTTCGTCCAGTTTTTGATCTTTCACTTTTGTGCAGATAGTCCTGTTGCCGGCGGGGATCGGGATGATTCTGATCACTCACGACTCATCACTCACCACTCATTAGTCCCCACTCACTATCTTTGCCGCACTTTAGCAAAACCATGGCATTACTCGATTTTCTTAGCAAGCGAAAGAAGGACCCGAATTCGGAAATGTCATTCATTGACCACCTGGAGGAATTAAGGTGGCACTTGATAAGGTCGGTGATAGCGATACTTGTGGGTGCTATCGTTGTCTATATTTACGTACGGGAGGTCGTTGATAAGGTACTGTTGGCTCCCGCTCACGACGATTTTGTTTCCTATAAATGGTTTTGCCAGGCTGGCCATGCCCTGAGATTGGGTAATACGCTGTGTATGCAGGGAGTGAAAGTGAGCTTTATAAGCACTGAAATGACAGGACAGTTCATTTCTTCATTTACCGTTGCTTTTGTTGGCGGGTTTATCGTCGCTTTCCCTTATATCTTCTGGGAGTTCTGGAAGTTTGTAAGGCCTGCTTTATCTGAAAAAGAGCTTAAGAAGACCAGGGGTGTTATCTTTTGGGTTTCTTTTTTGTTTTTTCTTGGAGTAGGTTTTGGCTATTTTATACTTACGCCCTTTATGGTGAATTTCTATTTTTCTTATTCATTAAGCCCGCTGATCGAGATAAAGCCAACCTTTTCCGATTATGTCGAAAATCTTATATATACAACTGTCGGCATTGGGGTATTGTTCCAGTTGCCACTATTGATGATGGTTTTGGCGAGGATCGGCATTGTTACAGGCCGGTTCCTTAAGAAATACCGTCGCCACGCTTTTGTATTAATTCTTATCGCAGCGGCCATTATCACACCTTCTACGGATCCGTTCAGTCTTACCATCGTTACCATCCCGCTTTATGCTTTGTATGAAGCAAGCATTATCATTGCTTCCCGTATCAACAGGGCACAGGATCGTGAAATGAAAGAATGGAGTTAGAGAAGCGCGAATTTCGATCCAGATAGCTGATGAATTGAAAACAACCTTTCTAGTTATAAGGCTTTTTTCCCGGATTTCGAATTTTTTATTCCTATTTCGTATTTTTTCACAGGGGCCTCAATTAAAAGAATCGGTTACCTTTGTAACGAATCTTATTCATGTTTCGTCCCGATAGTCCTGCGCGAAGCGAAGGATCGGAATCAAATTTTCTCTTATGAACAGTCCATTTAATTTAAACAAGCCCATTGCGATTGGTAGTGACCATGCAGGCTTTGACTATAAAGAAGATCTCATTTCATTCCTGGAAGGAAAGGGTTATCCATTTACTGATTTCGGCACCCATTCAAGGGAGTCCGCCGACTATGCTGATTTTGCTCACCCGGTTGCCCAATCAGTAGAGAAGAAAGAAGCCTCCTTCGGGATTTTGATTTGTGGTAGTGCGAATGGGGTGGCTATCACTGCCAATAAACACCAGGGTATCCGGGCAGCGGTATGCTGGGGAGAAGAACTGGCAAAACTGGCCCGTGAACACAATGATGCTAATGTCATTTGCATTCCTGCACGCTTTGTAAGGGAAGGCGATGCCGAAAAAATGGTTAACATATTTATGAATACAGCTTTCGAAGGCGGCCGCCATGCGACAAGGGTCAACAAGATCGCCTGCGTTTGATCGAACCACTCATCAATAGATTATAATCCAAAACTTTTTTTGCATTAAGTTTGACACTCCCACAATTGGAGATACTGGTCAAATTTTGGAAAGAAATTTCACGCTACGACCCAATGCGCAAAGACTATTAGACTGAGTTCGTGGCGTCGCCGCGTCGTGGCGAGAAATAATCCTAAGACTTCACCATAACCCAATTGGGCGGGATTTTATTTTTCCAAAAAACATGCACATGAAAAAGCTAATAGCTATCATCCTTCTTATGCCCGTGCTGACCGTCTCAGCGCAGAAAAAAAATGAACCCACGACCTTTGCCAAAACCATTACCCCTGATGACCTGAAAAAGCATCTTTACATTGTTGCTTCCAAAGAAATGGAGGGGCGAGAAACAGCTTCACCGGGACAGAAAAAAGCCGCGGCTTACATTGAAAGCCAGTTCAAATCTCTCGGGCTGATGCCAGGTAATAACGGCAGCTATCAACAGACCTATGGTGTTTACCAGGATTCTCTGCTCAATGCTTCTATCGAGGTGAATGGAAAAACTTTTGAACTGGACAAGGATTTTGCCTTGAGCATCGGACAGACCAGTACCGTCACATATCGTTTTGGGGAAATCGTATTCGTTGGCAATGGCCTGGTGGATTCCCTGCATGATGATTATAAAGGACTGGATGTGCGCGGCAAGGCCGTTTTGATGCTACCGGCACAGGTACAACAGGGCCGTGGCAATTTTACCAACCCATTTGCAAGACTGGATGCAGCTCAAAAGAACGGGGCTGTTGCGGTGCTCGTGGTAGGGCCTAATTTCCCACGCACAACCAAAACCAACCCGAAAGGCAACATGTATGTTAACGCTTATCAGAAGGTGGTTCGTCCCAACCAGTACCAGGTTTCAGAAAAGATCGCTGAAGCGATCATGGGTGATGATTATGCCAAGGCAAAAACGGGTGCGATTCCGCCAAAAGCCTATACCGCCGATCTTACCATGGCCTTCAATAAAGCAACGACCAATCTTCAAAGTAGTAATGTGATAGGCGTACTGGAAGGCAGTGACCTGAAAGACGAATATGTTTTTGTAACAGGGCATTATGATCATTTAGGTAAACGCGATACAGTTATCTATTATGGTGCGGACGATGATGGGTCGGGAACTGTAGGTGTTTTGGAAATTGCAGAAGCATTCGCAAAGGCCAAACAGGCTGGTAAGGGTCCAAGAAGAACAATGGTATTCATGACAGTGAGTGGCGAGGAAAAAGGATTATGGGGCTCGGCATATTATAGCAACCACCCGGTATTTCCTTTGGACAAAACAACAGTCGACCTGAATATAGATATGATTGGGCGCACGGATACAAGCCGTCACCAGGGTGATTCCTCTAATTATGTATATGTAGTGGGCGATGATAAAATAAGCACCGATCTGAAGGTCATTAGTGAGTCGATTAATAAAAAGTATACAAAGATGGAGCTGGACTATAAGTTCAATGATCCTAATGACAGGCAACGCATTTATTTCCGCAGCGACCACTACAATTTTGCGCAAAAAGGCGTACCTATCATTTTCTATTATGATGGAATGCTGGGGGGCGACTATCACCGTCCGACCGATACACCTGATAAGATCAACTATAACCTGCTGGCAAAAAGAGCCCAACTTGTTTTTTATACAGCCTGGGAAATGGCCAACAGGGACGCGATGTTGAAGAGGGACCTGAAGCTCGAAGTTCCCCCAAGAGGATTCTGATCCCTTCATCATCAATTTGATCATAACAGATCATCATAATCGTAATTATCCGCGTTCTAACTCCCCTGCATTTGCAAATTTTTAAAGCCGTTTCCTTTCGGAACGGCTTTTTGTTATATTGCGTAAAACCTACCACCATGACGGAAAACAGCCACCCCGTTCAAGAACCGGACAGCGATGTTTCGAGTTATTATGAAAATTACAGCGAGACCCAGAAAGAAGTACTCGCCATCGAGATCCGTAGAACACGAAAAAATCTTTTTATTGCCGCTGCTGTTTTGATGATAAGCGGGTTTCTCGGGCTTGCAATGTTAAATGCGTTTAATCTCATAACGATCCTCGCAGTGTTGGTAATACCGGTAATACTTACCGGCTTAGGTTTTTTAGCGAATAAAGAGCCATTAACCGCGATAATTATCGCCGCGGTAGTATTCCTTGGAGAATGGATCTATTCAATAGCTATTACTGGCGGACGTGCTGCTATTATGGGGTGGCTGGTGCGGGCTATTGTTATTTACCTGCTTATCGCCGGGTTGCAACATGCAAAAGAAGCTATGCGTATAAAGAAAGAGTTGGGCGTTTAAATGCTACCATCTGTCGTTATTATTCATTTTGCGCATTATGGGTGAGAAACAGAGCGGGAGCGGGAAAAAAACATAGCAATTACCGCTCTTCGCACCGTTTCTCCGATCTTCTTTTTGCATCACCTACTAAGATTTTTAATCATGGTGAACAGCATTCTGGAAATCTCTTCGTATAAAGACCCCAGTTCCTCCTTAAGTCCAATTAGAATTTCACCTTCATCATATAAGAAACTGACAATAGATGCACATTCAAAAGTCGATCCCCTTGCTGTAACATAGAAATTTCTTCTGTCCTTATCGCTAAATTTTCCACTCCCTTCAGCAATGTTGAGCATAATGCTGAGACTGGCTCTTCCGAACTGATTCTTGAGGTAATTGGGTATGATTCTGTTCTCTTTAAATAACCTATAAACGCACTGATTAGCCCGGTAAGCTTTTTTGTATACCTCAAGTTTTTCGTATGAAAACATTTTAATCAAGTTTAGCGCTAAAACTATGCACTCTATTTAGGGAGGCATGGAGAAAATAGTCAAGTAGAAATGAAGAAATTAACGCGGATTTGAGAGCAAGAAACAGAGCGGGAGCGAAGGAAAAAACACCGCTCTTCGCACTGTTCCTCTGTCCTTCTTAAGCTAACTTTGCCGGCTTATGGAAATCGGTGTTTATACTTTCGCGGATCTCGGTACGCATCCCGTCACCAAGGAAACAATTAGTCCCCGCCAGCGCATGATCAACCTGCTTGAAGAAATTGAGCTGGCAGACCAGCTAGGGCTGGATGTATTTGCAGTCGGCGAACATCATCGTCCCGATTACCTGGTTTCATCACCCGGAGTTGTGCTGGGTGCCGCTGCTGTGAAAACAAAGAATATAAAATTATCCAGTGCCGTCACTGTACTGAGCTCTGATGACCCGGTCCGTGTATTCCAGCAATTTTCCGAGGTAGATCTTTTATCAGGTGGGCGCGCAGAGATCATGGCCGGTCGTGGCTCATTTATTGAGTCATTCCCTTTATTTGGATATGACCTTAATAAGTATGACGCCTTATTCTCCGAAAAACTGGAAATGCTTTTGAAATTAAATGAAGGAGAAATAGTCGACTGGAAAGGCAACCTGACACAGACTATCAATAAACGCGGCGTTTATCCAAGACCTTATCAAAAAAAATTACCTGTCTGGATCGGTGTGGGAGGTACTCCCGAATCGGTGGTCCGTGCGGCAGAATATGGATTGCCTATGGCTCTCGCGATCATCGGCGGTTTGCCGGCAAGGTTTGCTCCTTACGTGCAGCTCTATCGTGATGTTTATAAAAAAGCGGGCCATGATATTACTCAACTTCAGTTGGGCATTAACTCGCATGCTTATATTGCTGACGATGCACAGCAGGCAAGAGATGAATTCTATCCCCCTTATTCAGAAGTAATGAATCGCATAGGAAAGGAACGTGGATGGCCTCCCGGCACAAGAAAGGATTTTGATGCATCAACTGATCTCAAAGGGGCATTATTAGTTGGCAGTCCTCAACAGGTGATCGATAAAATATTGTATGAACATGAATTATTTGGTCATACCCGTTTCCTGGCGCAAATGAGTTTGGGTGCTATGCCGCATGATAAAGTGTTACACTCAATGGAGTTGTTGGGGACAAAGGTTGCGCCGGAAGTGAAGAAGCATACTGCAAAGAATTGATGGATGATGCGATTGGCAGTATTTATAATTGCTATTATTGTCAATCTCTCAGCAACGATAAAAGGAAAAATAGGGAACTTTCTTCTTTTACTTTT
>DASSFT010000022.1:0-14188 GCA_035694045.1 Chitinophagaceae bacterium | reverse complement strand
ACTTACCACCGGGTGTTTATTTGATTTATTATAAAAATGCCCTTGGTCAGGTAAGAGTTTTTGGCATTGTAATTCAGTTGAATTGCAATATCAATTACAATGAGATTATCGTCGATGCCGGCTGTCAACAGCATGATGGCTCAATCACAATTAATGCATACCAGGGTACGCCGCCTTATAGTTATTCTATTGATGGAATCAATTTTCAAACTTCTAACACGTTTACGAACCTTGCACCGGGATATTATTATGCTACTGCTAAAGATGCCGTAGGCGCCACAGCCTCCTTCGTGCTTCATGTTGGAGAACGTTGTCCCGTTTTATCCCTAACAACAATTAACGAAACTTGCTCTCTTAGCAATGGTAAAATAACTGCTACGGCAAGTAATGGAACAACTCCCTATCTATACTCAATCGATGGAGTAAATTATCAAGCTAGTAACATTTTTACCGGTCTTCCTGCTGGCACGTATACTGTTACAACAAAAGACGCATTGGGTTATACGGCCACTGCCACTGCAACGATAATTAGTGGGTGCCTTACTGTTACCACCAATTCAACAAACACCACGTGCAGCCTTCCTAACGGCTCAATATCAATTACTGCATCAGGTGGCACGCAGCCATATCGGTATTCGCTGGATGGTGTTAATTTTCAAACCAGCAATATTTTTGCCGGCCTGGCAGCAGCCTCTTACACCGTTACTGTAAAGGACCAGGTGAATACGCTTGCTACCACTAATGTTATACTTTCAGACGCGCCTGGACCTTCAATCAATTTTGTAGCTACAGCCCCTTCGTGTAATGCAAATGATGGCATCATTACCATTGCTGGGATAGGCGGCGCAAGCCCGCTTCAGTATAGCATCGATGGTATTAATTTCCAGGCTGGAAATATTTTCACAGGTGTTCATCCGGGCAATTACCAGCCTACAGTAAAAGATGCGAATGGATGCATAGCAACTGTTTCCACGACAATTAACATCGACTGCCCGACGATCACTGCCACCACAACTAATGAAACTTGCGGCAATAGTAATGGAAGCATCAATGTTACTGGAGCCAATGGAATACCTCCTTATCAGTATTCTATCGATGGAATCAATTTTCAAACTGCGCCAATATTTAGCAACTTGCCGGCGGGCACGTATACAATTACAATCAAGGACAGTCCGGGCTATACCAATACGATCACTGCCACTATACTTAGTAGTTGCCTTCAAGTCACTGCTGTTGCAACCGCCAGCACTTGTGGAAATGCCAATGGAGTTATCACGGCAATGGGCTCAAACGGCGTAACACCGTACCAGTATTCACTTGATGGAATTAATTTTCAAAGCAACCCGGTCTTCTCTGGCCTTTTGGCAGGCTTTTTTACTGTCCTTGTCAAAGATGCTGTCAATACATACGGCACAGTGAATGTGACGATAAATAATATTGCCGGGCCACAGATTTCAGTTACACCGACAAATAGCTCTTGCCTGAACAACGATGGATCAATAACAATTGCAGGAGTTGGAGGGACGGCGCCAATCCAGTATAGTCTTACGGGAAGCAATTTTCAAACAGCAAATCAATTCAACAATCTTATATCAGGCATCTATAACCCTATCATTAAAGATGCAAATGGGTGCACTTCCTCATTATCTGTTACCGTTAGCCTTGACAATAATTTGGTCTTGCAAACCAGCCCTCTCACTTTTTGCGAGGGAGGCCATAGTAATTTACCAGCCGTTTCAAATGGAACTTCATTTTCATGGACACCTGCCTCCAGTCTGGATGACTCTCATCTATTGAATCCGGTTACTTCGTCCTCCGCAACAATCAAGTATTATATAACTGCGTCGCTGGGTGTTTGCAGCAAAAAAGATTCCGTGTTGGTCACGGTCAACAGTGCTCCGCGTGCAGATGCAGGTAGCCAAATTAGTATTTGTAAAGGCCAAAGCGCGACACTGAACGGAAGCGGAGGCATATACTATTCATGGAGTCCCACTACTTATTTGTCTGATCCGACCGGCAGTAATCCGATCGTTAACGCGCCAAATGCAACTATCACCTATTCCCTTTTGGTAACAGATGCCAATAATTGCCAATCATTACAACCTTCATCCGTAACGGTAACAGTGATCTCAGCATTGAAAGTATTTGCGGGTAATGACACTTCTATTATTATCAATAAACCGTTACAATTAAATGTTATCGATATTAGCAACAGCGGGTTTTCGCAATATACGTGGTCGCCTCTTTATGGGTTGAATGACCCAAATAGTCAGCACCCGGTAGTAACACTCGACAGGGACATGACTTACCATGTCAAGGCCACAACGCCAAACGGATGTAGTGCTACCGATGATATTACCATAAAAGTCTACCAGGGACCAGATATTTATGTACCGTCGGCATTTACACCCAACGATGATCGACTTAATGATTTACTTATCGCAACGCCGGTAGGCATCAAAACTTTCCGATACTTTTCCGTCTTGAACCGATGGGGACAAAGGATATTCTACTCCTCCGACCCTCGCCATGGGTGGGATGGCACATTAGCGGGAATTCGCCAGGATAGTGGAATTTATGTCTGGCTTGCAGAGGGCACAGACGAGAAAGGTAATGTGATACAACGAAAAGGGACTGTAATGCTAATACGATAATGCTTTTGATAAATGACGAAAAAACCTGGGTTTTTCTCGTGCTTTTTGCATTTCAGCGAGACGCAGGCATATACACCATATGCAATCGGAAAGTGTTTCACACGGTAACGTTTTCTGGAGAATAAGTCGATTAAAAATCTGGAAGGCCATGCGTGCAACTATCACAAATTGATTAAGCGATATAAGCATTTTTCTTGGATCCTGAAGTTGACGATGCTAAATCATGTCCCGATGCATATCAAAGGAACATTTGCGTTAAGGGTGTTTTCACCATGTTAGCAACCGTTAAAAAAACTTTGGAAAATTCATTATTTTTTCTGAAACTTTTGATAAGATATAAAGGCTCCATCCCTCCGTTAGTTCCTATCTAAACGTAAAAGCCAGACATTTAACGAGAAAGATGATTAAATGTACTTCTTAGTCTGTATCGATTGATCTAAATAAATAATCATACGATATGAAATACTGTATCTTATGGAAAATGATTTAAAAGTGCATCATTAACAGACCTCATGCCCGTTGTGATTTTTGTCAAATAAACCTTTTTTATGAAAAATGTAACTAAAAAAACCGAACATCCTGCGATGTACAATGGACCTAAAAAAACGGTGAAGCGATTGACTAAATTCTTAGCTATTGTAATGGTGTTTTTTATTATCTGCGGAAGGGCGCAAGGCCAGGATACAACAAAAAAGGTCCGGCCTGCTTCAAAATCTACGGTAACGCTAAAAGAAATTGAAGGAAAAGAAAAGCAATTTAAAGTTGACACCACCAAGAGAGGTAATTTTAATGACGCCGATAATAAATTACCACGAAACCTGCCCGTGCCTCCGGGGGCCAGGCAAAAAACCTATAAAGTTCCCCCGGTAGATACAACTGCTAACAAGTCTTTAAAAAAAAACGAAAGTGCAACTAGCACGCTCTTCCCAGCGTTGGGCGATAACAATACAACAATCCCTCCTGATATCGGTGCTGCAGCCGGCCCCAACCACTTAATGATAGCATTGAACAGTGAAGTTCGCATTCAAAACAAGACCGGCACTACGTTATCTACTGTATCATTGGGCAATTTTTTTTCGACACTCGCAGGGGTCAGTGGTGTATTTGATCCGAAAGTATTATATGATCCTTTTGCGCAAAGGTGGATGATAACTGCTCCCTGTAACCGCAGAACAGCGACATCATCTATATGCCTTGGCATATCCGCTACAAATGATCCCACAGGAACATGGGATCTTTATTTGTTTGACGCAGATGGAACAAACACAAACTGGTTTGACTATCCAAGTATAGGCTTTAACCGAAATTGGATAGTTGTAACCGGGAACATGTTTTCAAATGCAGCTGATGCTTTTGCCGGGGAGATGGTTTTTATGTTTGATAAGGCTGCGACTTATGCAGGTTCGCCAACAGCAACGACAAACCTTGCGACCGGAGTTGGAGGTACGATAGTACCTGCAATAACACTTGACAATACTATCAACAACATGAATCTTGTGAGTAACTGGAATGGCTCTTCCGGCGGAAGTGGTTTTTTGCGACTATTTACGATAACCGGTACGGCCTCGGCACCTGTGTTTGCAGCTACTTCATTTTTTCCCGGTGTAACGCAACCATGGAATAGCAACCCGCCCACTAATTTTGCACCGCAGAATACTGTTGCAAATTTGATTGCAAACGGTGATTCAAGAATTCAGAATGCAGTATTCCGTGGGGGATCACTCTGGTGTACTCAAAGCGCTTTTTTACCTGATGTAACGCCGACTCACTCGGCAGTACAATGGTGGCAAATTAATCCGGCGACAGGAACGGTTCAACAATTTGGCAGGGTTGAAGATGTTACGGCAGCAACCTTTTTTGCTTTTCCAAGCATAGCTGTGAATGCTTATAACGATGTATATCTTGGTTACTCAAGTTTTTCTGCCACACAGTTTGCAAGCAGCAATAGCTCGTTTAGATTGCATACGGATGCTGTGAATACCATGCAACCAACCGTTCGATTCAAAGCAGGTCTTGCGAAATACTTTAAAACTTTTGGGCTTACCGCTAATCGCTGGGGAGATTATTCCAGCACATGTGTAGATCCGAATGATTTCACTATGTGGACTGCACAAGAGTATGCGGAAGCTCCTGTATCGGGATCAGACCGATGGGGAACCGAATGGAGCAATGTGACACCACCTGTTCCAGATTTGTATTTAAAAGACCGAACCGATGACCTTGGGGCCGAACCGAATCCATCAACATTACCCATGTGGCAAAGCGAAGAGATATGGGTTCGAAAGGCACAGGACCCGACACATGCATTTGCGCATCTCACTGAAGATGCCGAATACCGTACAGGGACATCCAATCCGAACTACGTTTATGTAGAAGTACGTAACCGCGGTGGTGTTGCAACAGCAGGAACCGAGCAATTAATTCTTTATTGGGCCAAAGCAAGTTCCGGATTAAGCTGGATGAGCCCATGGACAGGGGGTGTATATTTTGATCCGGGACCCAATACTATGCTAATGGGTAATGTTATAAATACCCAGACATTGCCAGCTATTGCTGCAGGCAGCAGCACGATTGTTGAGTTTGCGTGGAATCCGCCAAATCCTGTTGTTTATACAGGCGTACTTGCGGCTGATCAAAATCATTTTTGTTTGCTTGCAAGAATTGTTACCAGTGCCGGCATGACATTTCCTGAAACATCTGACTTGTATGGCAACGTTCAAAAAAATAACAACATTGCATGGAAGAATATCAGTGTCTACGATATGCTGCCAGGTACTTCTGCTCCCGAAGCTTATACAACCATTGCTAACCTGTCGGATCAAAAGATGATCATTAAACTTAAATTTTCTGCAGCAGATGCAGAAGGCAATAATGTTTTATTAACCAAAGGGTCATTAAAGCTTACTGTAAATGGTAAATTAAAAGATATTCTGTTGAAAAACCGGCTAACAGGTGAGGGTTTTAAAGACCAGGGAAATGGAATAATCAACATTACAACCGAGGATGGGTATTTAGATAATATCCCATTAGAGCCAAAAGATTTTGGTACGATAAAAATTGAATTTGTCCCAAATAATGCAGAAGAAAAATTTACCGGTTATGCTATAACCGTAACACAAATTGATAATACCGGGGGTAATGACCACATTATTGGCGGGCAAACTGCAGTGTTTGGCAAGGTAAAAGGTTTTGGTACGAGTACGGGTAAGACCCAAATGGGGGGAACCGGATTTGGTTTATGGTGGCACTGGCTATTAATAATACTTGGCGTTTTATTGATATTATGGTTGTTGCTGCGAAGAAAAAAATAAAGCAAATTTATTTTCTCAACATTATCGCGCGGTCGAGGGAGATCCCGAGCGGTCACGATAGTCCAGAGCGAATCGAAGATCGGGACGAACCGCTGTAGGAGTTACGTTGAGCGTTAATCGGCTGCACACGACATGGTGTTGTCTGCTATACTCGCTTCAGAACATATCCTCATCGAAATATCGCTAATTAGCTTCAGTCCCAACTGACGATCTTCGAATCGCTTTTGGAATATACCAACAGCTTTTTATCTTTACCCAGCAACAGGTCCGGGCTGAAGTAACACGGAATATCAACACTGCAGAATTCCCTGAGCGTTGGCAGCAAGGCTAATTAAAGTGGTAATTACTCAAGTTATAGTTGAATCTTATTTGTGAAATCAAAAGAGAATATACAAATATTCCCTATTAGCTGGTCTATAAAATGGCTATTCCTCATTAGTGTCGTTTTATTGAATTCGAATAGCTTGTTTTCACAACCTCAAACAAACAACTGGTTCTTTACAGGCAATAACGGTCTTAATTTTTCAACCGGCAACCCAGTAAATATTACTGGTGGACAAATAATAGTAATGGAAGGCGCTTCAGCTGTTTCTGATAAAAACGGTCAGCTCCTTTTCTATACAGATGGGATTACCGTCTGGAATAAAACGCATGCTATTATGGCAAATGGACAGGGCCTGGCAGGCGGCTATGGGAGTTCCACACAATCATGCATAATTGTTCCAAAAACTAAAGACGAAAAGCAATATTACATTTTTACAACTGATGATGAAGGTGGCTCACGAGGATTTCAATATTCAATTGTGGACATGACTCTTAACAGTGGTTTGGGTGGAGTAACAATAAAAAATCAACTTTTAGTAACGCCTTGTTCAGAGAAAGTAACTGCAATAAGGCATTGCAACAAGAAAGATTATTGGGTAATTACACATAAATATGGTTCCGACGCATACTACGCATACCTGGCTACCGAAAACGGCATTGACCCCAATCCTGTTATCAGCCATACTGGCAGCTTCATTCCTATTACTTATGCTACCATGGCCGGGGTATTAAAGGCTTCGCCGGATGGCAAAAGAATTATTGCAATGCATACCACCATTGGTGCAGAATTATCAGACTTTGATAATCAATCCGGAGTCATTTCAAACACAACTGAAATATTTAACAACAATAATTCAAACCACTATGGTGCTGAGTTTTCTCTCAGTTCTAAAATGCTGTACGTTTCTATTCATGGGTACTGGTATCAACCTGATTTAAGAAGATATGACGGTGTATTCCAGTTCGACCTGTCACTACCCACTATGACAGACATCATCAATTCAAAATTCCAGGTTTACAGGTATGATGACCCATTAAGCGAATTGGGAACCATGCAAAGAGGACCGAATGGAAAAATCTATATGTCGCAATATCAAAAAGCCTATTTGTCTGTTATTAACTCTCCTGAATCTTATGGAGCTGCCTGCAATTTTGTAAATACGGGAGTATCGTTGCCTACTCAAGCTAAATTTTCATTGCCAAATTTTCTTAACGATTACAGTACATCGGTAGATTCATTTCGTACAACAAGCATTGGCTTTTGTGTCGGTAAACCTGTGACATTTGATTACACGGTTACAGGAGATGTAACAGCACTACTATGGGATTTTGGCGATCCCGCTTCAGGACCTTTAAATAATTCTGCTATTGCCAGCCCTTCTCATGTTTTTTCATCTCAAGGTAACTATACGATTAAATTAATCAAATATAGCCCCTGTGGTAATGATACACTAAGCAAACAAATTTCTGTGGGAAGTATAGAGCTCTCTCTTGGAAATGATACTGCAATTTGTGAAAAATCTACATATCTCATTACACCACAAACTAATGGAGTTACTTCCTTTTTATGGCAAGATGGTTCTACGTTACCAACTTATACTGCTTCGTCGGCAGGTTTATTTTGGGCTCAGGTTTCTAACAGCACAAATGGCTGCATACTGAGAGACACGGTAACAATAACAACTAAACCGCTTCCAGCGATAGATGTAGGAAGGGATACTTCGCTTTGTACCGGGAAAACTCTGCTGTTGACTGCTTTTAACCCAGGCTTACAATATTTATGGCAGGACAACAGCACCAATCCAACTTTTCTGGCAAACAATCCAGGTATATATTGGGTACAGGCAACGCTTAATGGTTGTATTAAGAGAGACACAATCAATATTTCAAGCTTAACAATTCCACAATTTACATTTGGCCCTGACCAATACCTTTGCCCGGGTCTTTCACTTTTCCTGACTCCCGGTCTGAATAATGTTTCTTATAGATGGCAGGATGGTAATTCTTCATCTAGTTATCAAGTTAACACACCGGGGTTGTTTTATGTTGATATTACAAACACATGTGGAACTACCAGGGACTCCATAAATATCCTTCCCGGAAATTGTGTTGTTCGGGTGCCTTCAGCATTTACTCCTAACAATGATGGCGTAAATGATCAATTTCGGGTTTTGGGCACCCAGCTAATTAGTGAATTTGATTTTAAAATCTTTGACCGGTATGGGCAATTAATATTTCACTCTCTAAATAAGGATAGCTATTGGAATGGATATTTTAAAGGTTTAAAAGCAGTATCCGGAGTTTATGTGTACTTGCTAACATACAAATCCATAGGTTCGCAAGACAAAAGCATATTAAAAGGTACTTTTTTACTGATTCGGTAACCTTATTGAATAGATGAGATTTATGAAAAATGATAATTGACAAGCCCATGCTGCCAACAAATGTATTGCCAAAATGCAGGCTGACGGAAGCAGTGTTTCAACAGTTGTAATTTGACGTTATGTTCGGTTGTTACTCAGCAAGAGTTCGGGCTGACAATTCTTGGAACATTAGCACAGCCGAAAGCCTCAGCCGTTAACGGTAATTTTTAGAAACTTCAAGCCATGTCTAACAGAGAATCGCTGCACATATTACAGCAGCAAGTTCACACGGAAGCGGATGGCTTAATGAAACAGAGAGTTCCTAAGCAACGAGATGGTCTTAAGCTGAGGATTACATACCAAAACGACGAGAGGGATACTTATGCGACGATTGTATTGCTTCCAGCACTCATTCCCTTTGGGATTGGGTTTTTTATTCTTTTGATTCGTTTTATGTCTAAGGCTTGGGGTAAAAAATAGCAGCAACGCCTTTTATATTTTCGTTCCAGATGGAAGGGAAGCGCCCAACGGTCGGGCTTTTTCGAATATGTTGTTTAGTTGGTTGGTTTAGGACGCGGTAACCAAGGGAGTGGTCGATCATGCCTTGGTCGCTTAAAGAGATGATCGAGTGGAAATCCATAACTACACGCTTTTAACCTTTCTGCAGGATATTCTAGTGGGATACACCCGTAAGGGGGTGGTCCATAAGCATAATGGGGTTGGACCACTGCCGCAATAAAGAAGTAGTAGGGGAAATCTCTCGGTGTCCCGTAGGTAAGAGCAGTCTTGATGTAGTTGAGATTTTGATCGAAAAACACAAGATACTCGTTATTACAATTACTTGCGCATGGATCGCAGACTTCTGGATTTTCGTAATCAGCATTCGGGTCCACTACAAGTTCGGCTATTTCATGACTAAGACATTCCGCATAATGATTATCGCGATCCTCTATTGTAAAATTCTCTCCCTCTACCGTAACATACATAAAAGGAATTTCTGCTTTTGCGTGATAACCAAATCCCCGAGCAGGCGGGAGATTAATATCTCTTATCCCTTGTGGAATTATGAACGCAACGCAACTGTTCTCTTGAGGAAGATTATACATCGATTTAACACCGCTGACCCAGTGAGTCACATCAACACTAGTATGGTAAGCGCTATCTAGCGGTATTGGGTACTCCAGCACTTGCGGGTGGACTGATATTTTGTTCTTGCCGTATTGGCCAGCAAATGTTGAAATTGGTTGAACCGCGTTCGTCGCATAATTCAAAATGGTGGCCATGTCGTCATCACCTACATACAACGGAAGATTTCCGTCATAATAAATCGTGAATCGAGGTTGTACGATGTAAATTGTACCGCTGAACAATGGTCCATAAGTGAATAATCCCGCCCCTAAAACGCTAATACTTTTCAAAATATCGGAAAGACGAGGCTCCGCCTTAATCCTCTTTTTCCCCTCCTCCGTGTGCAGAATTTTTAGAAGATCATAAGAGACAAGTGTAGTGAAATCTTGTTTCCCGTGTTCAGTAAAAAGATGAGGCGCTATTTTTTGTAAGCGCTCCAAATTTTTCAATGGGCGAGTGATACAAACAGGTTTTACTGTACGATGTTGTGCTAGTGATGAGTCAGTCATGGTTTATCTTTATTATTTTGACCAATTGAAAAAACAACAATGATCATTGTTTAATCGACTATGTAAGCTCCGCCTTTTCTTTGAATACTCCTAATTCGAGTTTTGGAATCTTCGGTAATTCAGATAGGCATACAAAAATTGCATGCCCGAAAACTTCAACTCGTCAAAGGCATCAATAGCTTTTCTCAGAATTAGCGACAGATTTTGATTCAGAGTTTTTGCACTGGGTGCTGCCATTCCAATTGTTTGGTCAGCAGAATTCCAATTTGAACTAAGGCAATAGATTCCGGTAAAAATCTTCCTTCTTTGCTGACTATAAATCACTTGTAGAATCAGGGGCGATTCGCCGTCTTTGTTCTTGCGTGAAGTGCGGCAAGCGAATGTGAAACGGACGTTGAGAAGCTTGGTCATAGCTGTAAATTTTAAAGGTTATAAAATTCACAGACTGGTGTAGTAGTTCAAAGCGCAAAGACGCGCAGAGTCCTGCAGAATAAAAATGAACGGGTGTTTTAAAAAATGTCTCCGATTCTACACCACTTCATTTCTCGTTTTTGCATGTTTTTGCAGACTCCGAAAAATACAAAAACCTGCCAATCATGATCTAGCAGCTTTTTGCATCTTATTGCATCGTTGTCTTGAGGTCCCGAGCGGATTCGAACCGCTGTAGGAGCTTTTGCAGAGCTCAGCCTAGCCACTCGGCCACAGGACCATATTCAAAAACTTCTTTCGCTCAGCCTATCCGCCGGTTGGCGGACAAGGACCATTTTCATTTCCCGTTTCAGTTTCAATGAAATATCGGGATAAGATTTTAGATTTGAAGCCTAAAGCGGGCAAATATACATTTTTTTGCTCCATTCTCTTACTAAAGAACTCAAAATCATGGGCCGTATTGCGGAGTCGGAACTAATTATTAACCCACGTGGCGCTATTTATCATCTTGACCTCAGGCCCGAAGAACTGGCTGGAACTGTTATCACCGTTGGCGATCCTGATCGTGTAAAAGAGATCAGCAAATATTTTGATTCGATAGAGGTAAAGGCCCACCATCGCGAATTCATTACACATACGGGATATGTAGGGAAGAAAAGGCTAAGTGTATTATCATCCGGCATCGGCCCCGATAATATAGACATCGTGATGAATGAACTGGATGCCCTGGCGAATATCGATTTTGAGACCCGGCAGGTGAGGAACCGGCTTACTTCGCTCAACGTTATCCGCCTCGGGACCTCCGGCTCCCTGCAGGCCGACATTCCCGTCGATAGTTTTGTAGCTTCCACGCATGGTCTCGGGATCGATAACCTACTTAATTTTTACCGCCTGGAACATAATGAGGAGGAAAAACAATTACTTCATTCATTTGTGACACATACGCAGCAGCATGGCCAGTTGAGCTATCCTTATGTCAGCGGAGCCGCCGCTTCCCTGATTAAACATTTCGTAAAAGGATTTCACCAGGGTATTACAGTAACTTGCCCCGGTTTTTACGGGCCCCAGGGCAGGGTCTTACGATTAGGCTTGAGAAATCCCGACCTGGTGAACCGTTTAACCGATTTTCGTTTCGGGCAACACCGTATCACTAATTTTGAAATGGAAACCTCGGCGATCTATGGCCTTGGAAAGCTGATGGGACATAATTGCCTTGCGTTAAATGCGATCGTGGCAAACCGGATCGCTAAAGACTTTTCAAAGGACGGGAAGGCAGCTGTAGAAAAAATGATTATTAAGTTTATCGAGATATTCTCTGAAAGTTTATGATTATCAATTTTTTTAAATACCAGGGCACAGGAAATGATTTCGTTGTTGTTGATAACAGGAAGAATGAATATTCCTTCCTCCGCAGCGACCAGATACGCCGTTTATGTGATCGTCGTTTTGGGATCGGCGCCGACGGACTCATGATGCTCAACGAAAAAGCAGGATTCGATTTTGAAATGAAGTATTTTAACTCAGATGGTATGGAGGGCAGCATGTGCGGCAACGGTGGCAGGTGCCTTGTCAAATTCGCGTATCATCTCGGTATTCACCGCAGTGAATATAAATTCTGGTCCAATGATTCGGATTATGAAGCGGAAATCGACACCGATGGGATCGTGTCGTTAAAAATGAAAAATGTCGATAAGATCGTCAAAAAACATGGCGATTTTATTTTAAATACAGGCTCCCCCCATTATGTGAAGCTGGTCAATGATGTGATGGAAGAAGACGTGTACAAAAAAGGAAGAGATATCCGGTATAGCAAAGACTTTGAAGAAGAGGGTATCAATGTAAATTTCGTGGAGCAGGCCGGAGAAAATGAAATAATCGTCCGCACCTATGAACGGGGTGTGGAAGACGAAACTTTTTCATGCGGTACCGGCGTTACTGCCGCCGCGCTGGTTTGCTACCACAATGAAAATGGTTTTAATGAAGTAGGCGTAAAGACACTGGGTGGTCATCTTTCTGTAGAGTTTGACCGGTTAGACGAAGATCATTATGCCAATATCTGGTTATCCGGGCCTGCGGAAAGGATTTTTGAAGGCAAGACCGAAGTGAAATAGAGATCGGACTCAATAATCCCGGTTATATGACTACTTACACCAATCAATCGAAATTATTGGCAGCCGTTGATTGCATCATTTTCGGGTTCGATGGACAACACCTGAAAATATTGCTGATCAAACGGGGTTTTGAACCGGCACTGGGTCAATGGAGCCTGATGGGTGGGTTTATAAAAAAGAATGAGGACCTCGACGAAGCCGCCACGCGGATCCTGAAAAAATTGACCGGCCTGGAAGGTATTTACCTGGAGCAACTTCACGCTTTTGGTCAACCCAGCCGAGATCCCATTGAGCGGACCATTTCAGTAGCCTATTTTGCCCTGGTCGATATCCACCAGTATGAGAAACAGCTTAGCAACGATTATCATCCTGAGTGGTTTAACCTGAATGAAATACCAAAGCTCATTTTTGATCATACATTGATGGTCGAAGCGGCGAAGGAAAAACTAAGATACAAAGCGGCGATGCATCCCATTCTGTTCGAATTGCTGCCGTCCAAATTCACTCTTCCACAACTGCAAACCCTGTACGAAGAGATTTATTCGGCATCACTGGACAAAAGAAATTTCAGCAGGAAGATACTTTCAACAGGGTTATTGATCAGGCAAAAGGAAAAGGACAAAATCAACTCGAGGAGAGGAGCCTACTACTACAAGCTCGACAAGGGAAAATATGAAAAGAAATTCCAAAGCTTCCTCAATATTATTCCTAATTCACATAAGCTACGGTAGAAATAAAAAACATTCCAGGAAAATAAAAATTATCCGGTCAATTAGTGTTAATTTGACACGAATCTTGCTGGTATGAAAGATCCAATTGTAATAGGAGTCGACTATGGCACTGATTCCGTCAGGTCGGTGTTGGTGAACACGTCAAATGGAAAGGAGATCACTTCTTCTGTTTTTTACTATCCCCGGTGGAAGGCGGGAAAATTCTGTAACCCGGCTATTAACCAGTTCCGGCAGCACCCACTTGATTATATTGAAGGACTGAAAACCACTATTAAGGATTGCCTGGCCAGCGTGAGTCCGGAAGTTGCCGACCAGGTAAAAGCTATTTCGGTTGATACGACCGGTTCCACACCTGTTGCTGTTGACAAGAACGGGACACCACTTGCATTGCTTCCCCAATTTGAGAATAACCCCAACGCGATGTTCGTGTTATGGAAAGACCATACCGCAACGGGGGAAGCAGCCGAAATAAATGAGCATGCAAAGAAGTTCGATACAAATTATCTCCAATTCGTCGGTGGTATTTATTCTTCCGAATGGTTTTGGGCAAAACTATTGCACATATTGAGAACAGATGAGGAGGTTCGCCAGGCCTGCTATTCATGGGTCGAGCATTGTGACTGGATAC
>DASSFT010000021.1:0-6235 GCA_035694045.1 Chitinophagaceae bacterium | reverse complement strand
GATGACAAATCTCCTTTTGTTACATCCGGGATACGCATAGGCGTTCCCGCAGTTACTACCCGGGGCATGAAAGAACAGGATATGGAAACAATTGTAGCCATGGTGGACACGATTTTGAAAAAGACGGAAGATGAAAAATTAATTGCGGGGATAAAGGAAGAAGTAAAGGACTTCATGGAACAGTTTCCCCTATATCCCGAACTAGGTTAAACAAAGAGCCGGAGGTCGCCCTGTGATGGCACAGCAGTGTCCCATTTGGATTTCACGCAGCGACGCGACGACGACCGTTTTGTGAGACACACACGTTGCGCCTTTGCGCCGTGGCGAGAGATTCGTTTTCAAACTGAGGCACCATCGATCACGATTTCACAAAAAAACCGATATTTAGTCTAATTAAACAAGGTCCTTATGATCCAGCGCCAGCAAACTCTTTGGTTATTACTTTCTGCCATTTGTTGTGTTTTTAGTTTCAGTCAACCCTTTTATTCCGGCACTATCAGAGTGAACAATATCGTAACGGCCGACGAGGTACATGCAGGCAGTAATTTTTTCCTCGCTGTACTTACAGGAGCATCGCTGCTGCTTGCGATTTGTACCATCTTTTTGTTCAAAAACAGGAAACTCCAGCTGCGCCTATGTTTCGCCGGTATCGGCATTTCTCTACTAATACTTGTTATCTATTTCGCGGAAATGAAAAAATTTGAAAACGGCAATATTACCCTCTGGTGTCTTTTTGCTTTCGCCAATTTTATCGGCTATGTTATGGCCGCCAGTGGGGTTTGGAAGGATGAGAAGCTGGTGAAGAGTCTTGATAAATTAAGATAACCACTAGATTGGATGCTGGATTCTGAATAATGGATGCCATTGTTACTGAACATCCAATTGTGCACTTAGCATCCAGCATCCAGCATCCACCATCTAGCATCCAGCATCTAGTTGCTTCGCTCCGCTCGCAATGACGTCCAACATCTAGCGTCATTATAATGCAAAAAGCCGACCCTGCAGTCAGAGCCGGCCCCTTACATCTCTATTGTACTCTCTATTGTACTATGAAAATCTTTGCCTCACGATAATGATCACCACTGATCATAATATTGTAAATACCGGGTTTAACTGTCGATGGCAACTCTATGGTTTGCGTCATCGATCCACCCTGGTGAACTATTTTCCTGCTGTAAATTTCCTGGCCGTTTGCATTTGACACTTTTAATGAATAGTGGCCCTGCCTGTTGTTGATAGAAACAGAAAGCGCATTGCCCTTAACAGGGTTTGGATACAGCGCAAAGGCGGTGTTCGTCTTACCGATATCCACCCTTATCACCTTGCTATAAACTATTTTACCACTGAGCTCAAGAACTTTGATACGATAATAATTAACACCTTCCTCAGGCACCCCATCAAAAGCTGAATAGCTTTGTTTATCGTTATTGTTGCTCCGGGGTGATTGTTCATTAATCACGATATAGCTTACACCATCGGCAGAACGCTCAACCACGTAACCTACCAGGTCTTTTTCTGTAAGATTGTTCCATTCAATTTGAACGCCCTGGTTCTTTTCGTATCCTCTCACATTGGTCAATACAACCGGCAAGCTGCTTTGCGATCCCACTAAGGCTGCCAGCGCAAAAGGACTGAAGCTTGAAACACCAGCCCAGGTGATTGAACCTGCGGCAGCATTCCCCGAAGGTGAACCTCCTCCATGGGCATCCCATTGCGAACTAGTAGTGTTATAATGCGCAATACGAATTCCAAACAAAGGATCTGAGAGATAAGAACCTCCACAGGGACTGTGTACGTTCCAATACATCGTCACATCAGCAGAGGATGTAGTTACGGCCCTATCCAAGGTCCAGTATTCACAATTGCTCACTCCCTGTAACCCGATAGCTGTAAGACCTGTTTTACCAAAAGTTGTGATGGCGCTGGCGCGGAAGTATTGAGCTGTGAACTCGGTAGTTGCACCCGTTACGCTTGCAATTTCAATCTTCATATAACCCACTCCCGTTTTGCCAACCGGGAAAGTAAAGCCACCTGAGCCGATTTTTTTAACCGGGCCGTCAACGAACGAAGCATCAGAAGCCCCGGATACACTACCGGCAGCGCCGACAATAAGGAGGTTCGAAGAAGTAGTCGTCAGGATTCCATTAGCGAATGTTACAACCCCAGGTATCATGCGTGCTGCATGCAAACTAACCCCGTTGCTATTATTTACTACCAGGTTGGTTGGACCTCCCGGGGTCTTAAATTCAACGGCAGTTGTCGACTGGGCAGTTGAGCCGGCATATTCCAGCGTCGAAGAAGCGCCGTAAGTCAATGTAAAACCACCCAGGGCCATAGCAGCTGTACCCTGCATGGACAAAGTTGCATTTACGGTGGTATTATTGCTTAATGTTTTCGTATTGCTTCCCGATAAGGTAAGATTCTGGTAGGCTGTAGCCCTTATTGTTTGGGAAGCCGCAGTATAGTTAACTGTATTATTAGAGGCTGAGGCGGTAAATCCGCTGATAGCTATTGATGAGCCGCCAAAATTCAACACGCCGTTTGCTCCCTGGACAAAATTGTCGTTTCCAGTCAACGTGCCTGAAACAGTGATCGTCTTATTATTCAAAATATTTACACCAGCGGGGCCAGTGATATTCAAATTCACGAACGAATAGGTACCATTATTTATGTAGCTCGTTGAAAAGTCTGCATTAGTGATAGTCGCCGAACCCGAGCCACTCAAAGTACCATTACCTGAAAAAGCCCAGGTTCCTGAACCCGATGTAATACTTCCGGTTCCATCTACCTTCAGGTCTCCTGCAAGAGAATAGTTTTCGTTTGCCGTAGAATTGAACTGACCTCCATTATTGATGGTGATATTGTCAAAAGATTTGTTTCCTGTTATACTATTGCTCACAAGGGTACCGCTGATAGAAGTGTTACCACCGACAGAGAAATTAAAACCAGCAACGGTCAACTGGGAGCCGGTGCCAATCGTAAGGTCTGCACCGATATTAAAACCGAGCGCTGTAGTTGCGCTCACTGTTCCACTCAAACTCATGCTGCCAGTAACAGCGCTAACACCTGTCATGGTCTTCGTACCGCTGCCTGAGAGTGCCAGGTTAGTGTACGCTACGTTTCTTACTGCCTGATCGGCGCCCGAATAAACTACTGTTGAAGCAGTGCCATCGGCTACAAAGTTCGCTGTACCTGTAGCTGAAATACCCGGTGTACCTGTGATCTCGAGCGTACCTGTGCCTGCGCCGCTATTCATGTTATAAGTGGCAGTCGTACTGGAACCTAAACCATCGTCTTCGGCATCAATTACAAGGCATCCGGTAACAACGATAACGCCTGAAGGATGTGTGAATGTTGCATTGTGCTGATTTGAAACTTCATCTTCGCTTCTGACCGTAAGGTTACCGCTTATATTTAAAGCGGAAATTGTAGAGCTGAAAGAAACAGTGCGATCACCGGTAAACCCGGTTGTTATCGTACCTCCCACTTTCAAAGACGCGCAATTGATCGTACCTGCACCCGCAATTGCAGCTGTTGTATTGTTTGCAATTGCGTTATCAAGGGTAATGCTGTTGGTTACAGTTAGAATAACTCCGGAATTCACTGTTAAAGTTCTTGCTGTTGCAGCCGTTCCCGTAAAGATGATAGAGCTTACGGTAGCATTGGCAGTGATAGTAATATTTGCACCCGGGACAATGATCGCATTGTCGCCAGGACCTGGAACCACGCCACCTGCCCAGCTTGTGGTTGCATTCCAGTTACCCGTAACTGCATTGGAAAAAATTGGTCCTGCAATGGCCTGGGTGGCAGCCATGAAAACGATTAATAATAGTGAGTAAAATTTTTTCATAAAGCCAGATTGTGTAGTTTTTTATAAAACAGATAATAGTTAACAGGTTCGATTGGTTAACCAGGCTGGATCGTTGGCTTCAGAAAGGAATCGGGTGGTCTTCCGGGGGAAAACAAATAAATAAGATGCTATTCCCGGCAGGGAATTACTTTATTTAAATTGTGTTGTGGATTCGGTACGGATTTCAGAGAGAAATTGGAGGAGTTCACACCCTATAGGTGTAATGAGCAGCAAACGTATATACGTTTTGATGATTATACAAGTTTTGCGGGGAAAAACTTTGGCTGGCTTTCGTATTACTACGATCGTTTCGTTATACTTTATTTATGAATGCGGGATTTAAGCTAACAGGCGGATATGCCTATGCAGATAGCATTAATCAAACTATACAAATTCGGAAGTATGACTCGATTTCACTTTCCTGATCCCCTCCGGTTTGCCTGCATATACCACATTCCCTCCGCCGTCACCGGCCTCGGGGCCCAGGTCAATTAACCAATCGGCACTCCGGATCACATCTGTATTGTGCTCAATCACAATGATCGAATGTCCCTGCTCTATGAGGGCATTGAAAGAAGCCAACAGTTTTTTGATATCATGAAAATGCAAGCCCGTGGTAGGCTCGTCGAAGATGAAAAGTATCTTATCTGCGCTTTTCCCTTTTCCCAGGAAGGAAGCCAGTTTGACTCTCTGCGCCTCGCCACCCGACAAAGTATCAGAAGATTGACCCAGCTTCACATAACCCAATCCAACATCGCTTAAGGGTTGAATGGCCCGGGTAAGGCTTTTTTCTTCATAAAAAAATTCTATTGCTTCGTCCACGCTCATTTCGAGTACATCGGCAATGTTCTTATCCCTGTATTTTACTTCCAGCACTTCTTCCTTGAATCTTTTGCCTCCGCAGGATTCACAAACCAGGTGTACATCTGCCAGGAATTGCATTTCGACTACTTGCTCTCCCTCTCCTTTGCAGGTATCACACCTTCCACCATCGACATTAAATGAAAAGTGTTTAGGTAGATAGCCGCGCATTTTGCTTAGCGGTTGCTTCGCATACAGGTCCCGGATCTCATCATAGGCTTTTATATAGGTTACCGGGTTGCTCCGCGACGATTTGCCTATCGGGTTCTGGTCTACCATCTCAATCTGCGCAATACTGTCGATATCGCCCGTGATGGCTTTATGAAAACCTACCTTATCGCCGAACTCTCCTTTTAGTTTGCGAAGCGAAGGATACAAAATCTGTCTTACCAATGTTGTTTTACCACTCCCACTAACCCCGCTTACAACACAGAGGACATTCAACGGGAACTCTACCGTAATGTCATTCAGGTTATGCTGTCTTGCCCCTTCTACTTTTATTGAGCGGTTCCATTTACGGGCAATCTTTGGCGGTTCTATTTTTAAATCACCATTAAGGTATTTTCCGGTAAGGCTTTGCGAATTGTTGATGATATCGTCGTAGTCTCCTTCTGCGATCACTTCGCCGCCCAGGTGAGAGGCCAACGGTCCCATATCAATGATATGATCAGCTTCGCGCATCATCATCTCATCATGTTCCACCACTACCACGGTATTACCCAGGTCGCGAAGCTCTTTTAATACCCTTATCAGGTTTTGCGTGTCCCGTGAATGCAACCCAATAGAAGGCTCATCCAGGATATAAAGAGAGTTGGTAAGATTGCTGCCGAGGCTGCGGGTCAATTGTATGCGTTGGCTTTCGCCGCCGCTCAGGGAATTAGCCAACCTGTTCAGGGTAAGATAGCCGAGTCCCACACTTAATAATGTATGAATGCGGTTATGAATCTCGATCAGAATTCTTTTAGCGATTTGCTTGTCGTGATCGCTTAAGCTTTTATCAAGTTCATCAAACCAGGTCTTTAGATATTTCACCGGCATTTCTCCCAGCTCACCAATATGCTTCCCATTGATCTTTACATATAACGCCTCTTTCCTCAGGCGGAATCCTTTGCAATCGGGGCACGCAGTCCTGCCGCGATAACGGCTTAACAATACACGGTACTGTACTTTGTATAGGTTTTGCTCTACTTCCTTAAAAAAATCATTGATGCCATGCACATGCTCATTTCCTTCCCATAAAGTCTGGTACTGTTTTTCGGTCAGATCGGCTATTGCTTTATGTACGGGAAAATTGAACTTTTTAGCTCCCTTGATAAACTGTTCTCTCCACCAGCCGAGCTTTTCGCCTTTCCAGGGAGCTATTGCGCCATCATAAACACTCAGTCTTTTGTCGGGAATAACGAGCTCGCTATCGATGCCCAGGACCTGGCTGAATCCCTCGCAGGTAGGACAGGCGCCAAACGGATTATTGAAAGAAAATAAATTCGGAACCGGCTCTTCAAACTGTATACCGTCGGCCTCGAA
>DASSFT010000020.1:0-4133 GCA_035694045.1 Chitinophagaceae bacterium | reverse complement strand
GCCAATTACTCCGAGGTGCGTATACTTAAATCCCCGGTTCAGTTTTAACCCATAGCCCATCATCCGGTCCATCGAAGAATGACCAAAGAGAATGATCCCCATTGTTTCCAACAGGGTGTTATTGCCCTGGTACATTCCAGCCATGAAAATAATAACAGCGATCGCCTTGTGATGAAAGAGGTTGTAGGTCAGTGCCCCTGCAACCGGGCTGGCCAGGTAACCGACCAGGCTTATATCGGGCCCGATAATAAGCAGGAGATAAACCCACCATTCTACGTTGAGATAGTACAGGCCATAGAGGCAAAGAAGAAACATGGCTGCCTCTTCCAGGGCGATTATATTTTTCATAACACTGATTTACGCAGTTGTTTCCCTTGACTCTGTAGCTTCGGCCTGCACTGCCCCCGGCAGCTTTACATCAAATTCTTTCCATCCTTTGGCTACCTCTCCCAACACCTCAATTTTGCCGCCAGCGATCAGTTCCTTCATTCTCCACATAATAAACACATCACCCGTCTTGATTTTCATGCGATGAAGGGTATTTGTCAACACTCTGGATGCTTTTTGCCATTCAGCTGTTATATTCTTTAGCACATCGCTATCATAAAACGTTTCGTCTTTGCTGATCAATTTTTTACCGCCTTCCAATAAACGCACCGTGGCATTTTCATCACAGATCTTTTTCCACTCATCGGGATCTACTTCATATTCGCTGGGGGTAATGGGTCGAGCCAGCTTTTTTGCCTTCAAAAACTCCCTGGGCTGAATTTCACTGAGCCACGAGGGATAAAATATTTGCCCCTTTTCGTTAATGAAGGGGAGATTGTTCATATAAAGAACCTTCAGACGGCCGGGATAGTCTTTGAATTGCGACATAAACCAGTAATACCCGCATACATCATGCTGATTTTGGCCCATCCATACCCAAACCTGTTCATTGTTATCTGCATCCAGTTGCTGTTTGACCTGATTCACCGTTTGCCTGTCGTCAAAGCTTCCTGCCAGGCTCTCTTTGTACGGCGATCCCTGCAACAACCTTCTCCACCATTCAACTCTTGCCTGCCAGCCCTCTTCTGTATCGATGCCGGCCAGGGGCCCAACAGCAAAATCATCTTTTATTTGTATAATATCTCCAGCCAGCGTTTCATCCAGGACTGTCACCTGTTTCATCAGGTCCACTTCGGACTCGTTAAAAACAACATGTATCATAATTACTTGGTGGGCTTCCACGCGGGAACCCTATTTTTTTATTTTAATAGCTAAGAACAAATAATTATTTGCCGCGGCAATGACTTCATATTTTAAATAAAAACTTTCGGCGAATATCTTGAACGCCATGAATTCATGCGTAGGCACCCCAAATTCATCAAACATAATGATATCTCCTTCACGCAAATGCCTGTACAACTGGGATAAGGTAAATAGGGTCGCACTGAAAATGTCGGCGTCCATATGAATCAGCTTCCGCCTGTCATTCCTATATTGATCCAGGAAGGGTATCAATGTGTCCTGGAACAATCCCTTGTAAAACCCAGCTCTCGTATCAGTTATATTCAATGATTCTAAAGCTGCCGCCATGGTTCCTTTTGCAAACGGCCCGAAATCTTCCGGCAATCCTTCAAACGTATCAAAACCGTAAAATCGCGAAGCGGGATCATTATTATGATCCAGCCACCATTTGAATGAGTACCCGCTGGCCACTCCGAATTCAAAATAATCAATTGGCAAAGAACCCAGGTTTTCCTGCGTGATTATCGCTTCGTACAATTTCTCTCTCCTGTTGTAGTCCCAACTGCGCTGGTACCAGTCATTGTAACCGTTCACCGGCGTAGTCTTCCGCCACTTACTCAGCTTCGACATATAAGTAAGGTTTGTCATGAAGCCCGTAAATGGTTCGAAAATGCCGTGCAACCGCCATTTCATGAATAGCGATTTCGTCTTTCTTATTATATCAAGCTTCGTCAACCTTAAACTTTAAATCGTAAAAGTTAAACCTTTACCCTCCCGACACTTCTGCTTTATCCATTTCTACCCGAAGGTTACCTATAATAAATTCCTGTCTTTCCATTGTGTTCTTGCCCATGTAGTATTCCAGTAGCTGCTGGATATGATCGCCCTCTTCCACCCGCATCAATTCCTTTTTCATATCCGGGCCGATAAAGCGGGCAAACTCTTCAGGACTTATTTCTCCCAGCCCTTTAAAACGTGTGATCTCTGGTTTGCCGCCCAGTTTTTTGATAGCCGCCTGTTTTTCTTTTTCGTCATAGCAATAAATCGTTTCCTGTTTATTGCGCACCCGAAACAAGGGAGTTTGTAACACGTATACTTTTTCGTGTTTTACCAGGTCGGGAAAGAATTGCAGGAAAAATGTCATCAAGAGCAGCCGGATGTGCATGCCATCCACATCGGCATCCGTAGCAATCACGATATTGTTGAAGCGTAATCCATCAAGACCATCTTCAATATTCAGCGCGTGCTGCAGCAGGTTAAACTCTTCGTTTTCATAGACCACTTTCTTCGTCAGGCCAAAAGAATTGAGCGGCTTACCTCTTAAACTAAAGACTGCCTGGGTTTCTACGTTCCTCGATTTGGTGATAGAACCGCTGGCACTATCTCCTTCGGTAATGAATATGGTGGTCTCACTTTGTTTCGCAACAAACTCTTCGCGTCCTTTATTCGGAGGATCATCGTTCAGGTGATAGCGGCAATCCCGCAGTTTACGGTTATGCAGGTTGGCTTTCTTTGCACGTTCATTAGCCAGCTTCTTGATGCCAGCCATTTCCTTTCTTTCTTTTTCGCTTTGCTCGATCCTTTTTTTCAGACCATCAGCAACAGTAGAATTTTTATGAAGATAATTGTCGAGCTCTTTGGCAATAAAATCCCCAACGAATTGCCGCATGCTCGGTCCATCGATGTCAACGTTCACAGATCCGAGCTTTGTTTTTGTCTGTGATTCAAACACCGGCTCAACTACCCGTACCGATATCGCCGCTATGATGCCTGTTCGGATGTCCGAGGCATCATAGTCTTTTTTATAGAATTCCCTGATCGTTTTTACAAAAGCTTCGCGGAAAGCCTGCTGGTGGGTGCCTCCCTGGGTGGTATGCTGGCCATTTACAAAACTGTAAATATCCTCGCCATAATCATTGTTGTGGGTGATAGCAACTTCAATATCGTTCCCTTTCAAATGAATGATCGGGTACCGGATCTCGTCTTCGTTTGTTTTTCTTTGGAGGAGGTCAAGCAGGCCGTTCTTGCTGACATAGGTTTTTCCGTTAAACGTGATCTTTAAACCGGCGTTCAGGTAGCAATAATTCCATATCTGGTTTTCCAGGAATTCAGGGTGGAACTTGAAATTCCTGAACATAGTGTCATCAGGAATAAAAGTCACCAATGTGCCGTTTTCCTCACTGGTCTTTGACTCTTTATATTCTTTTATTAAAAGTCCTTTCTTAAACTCGGCGGTTTTTTCTTTGCCCTCGCGGACTGCCGTTACTTTGAAATAATTACTCAAAGCATTTACTGCCTTGGTACCTACTCCATTCAACCCAACAGATTTCTGGAAGACTTTACTGTCAAACTTGGCCCCGGTATTCACTTTGCTCACTGCGTCTACAACCTTTCCCAGGGGAATTCCGCGGCCGTAGTCCCGTACGGTTACCTGGTTTCCTTCAACCGTAAGCTCGACCGTTTTACCATATCCCATGGCAAATTCATCAATGCAGTTATCCATTACCTCTTTTACCAGTACATAAATACCGTCATCGGGACTGCTGCCATCGCCCAGTTTGCCAATGTACATCCCCGGGCGGAGACGGATATGTTCCTTCCAGTCAAGGGATTTGATGCTCTCTTCAGTATATTCAAACAGGTTAGCTTCTTTTTCTTTTGCCATTGAAATTGGTACGTTTAATAATTTTTTTTAAAGCCTGCCGGCATACGCGTGGACGCCAGAACAGACAGGTTTTTCCTGTGGTTGCCGGTATTGCATCTATAGTAAATAAGGGGCAAACCACACAGCCTTGCTGATATTCAGGGCGCGGCAAATATACCAAAACGAACCTTCCTATCAGGATTTTGAGTTATTAACGAGTGTGGAAAAACAATTCAAGCGCTATGCCTTTTTTCCAGCA
>DASSFT010000019.1:0-4536 GCA_035694045.1 Chitinophagaceae bacterium | reverse complement strand
AACCAAAGACCGGGTAAAAGCTTTGGCCGCCAAACTCGGTTTTCAACCCAACCCTCATGCCAGTAGTCTTCGCCAAAATAAAAGCAAGACCATTGCGGTCGTCGTTCCTGAAATACAAAACAATTTCTTTTCGCAGGTGATGAATGGAGTGGAAAATATAGCCCAGCAAAAAGGCTATCATGTACTGATCTATCTTACTCATGAAGATCATAATCGTGAAAAAGATATCCTGAAAGTGCTGCGCAATGGCCGGGTGGACGGATTGATGATCTCCATCTCTAACACCACCGCCAATTTTGACCACCTGGATGATTACCGGGAAACCGGGATGCCAATGGTTTTTTTTGACAGAGTTTGCGAAGAGATGGATGTACCCCGGGTGACTACCGATGATTCAAAGGCATCATTCAAAGCTACCGAGCATTTACTGAAGATGGGTTGTAAAAAGATTGCCTTTCTTTCCCTGGCCTGCAATCTTTCCATCAGTTGTGGCCGCCGCTCGGGCTACCAGAAAGCACTGGCCAAGTACGGCCTGCCTGGCGAAATGGTAGTTGAATGTGGTCCTGATGATGAAACCAATCGCAGCTATATCCGTAAGTTGTTACAGACCGAAAGACCTGACGGAATATTTGCTGCTATCGAAAAATTCGCGGTCAACACCTACGAGGTTTGCCATGAATTGAACATTTGCATTCCCCAGCAACTGAAAGTTGTTAGTTTCTCGAATCTGCCAGCCGCCGCTTTGTTCGATCCTCCCCTCTCTACCATCGTACAACCGGCCTACGAAATCGGGAAGGAAGCTGCAACGATACTTTTTAAGATCATCGAAAAAAAGATGTTGTTGCCAAATGAAAAAAAAGTAACGATCGCCTCGCAGATCGTTGAAAGAAAGTCCACCGGTAAATTGTAAGAAAGTTTTATAGCGACACTCCCCGCTTCCAGGGAATAAAATCGTCCTGCGCCAGCTGAACGGCCTTGGGAATGATCTCTCCGCTCGCCACTTTGATGCAGAACTCAAGTATTTCCTCTCCCAGTTGTTCTATCGTTTTTTCGCCGGAGATAATAGGACCCGTATCTATATCAATGATATCACTCATCTTTTTTGCCAGCCTGCTATTGGTAGATATCTTGATCGTTGGAGCCACCGGGTTTCCAGTGGGTGTTCCCAATCCCGTGGTAAACAAAATAAGTGTTGCACCTGAAGCGGCTTTGCCGGTTGTTGATTCCACATCATTACCAGGGGTACAAACAAGACTGAGACCGGGTCTGACCGCAGGTTCTGTATAGTCCAAGACAGATACGACGGGTGATGTGCCGCCTTTTCGCGCCGCACCTGTTGATTTGATCGCATCGGTGATCAGACCGTCCTTTATATTTCCCGGTGAAGGGTTCATATAAAAACCAGAACCAACATGGCGGGCCTGTTCATCATAGGTTTCCATCAGGTGAATGAACCTGTTGGCTGTTTCTTCATTGACGCAACGGTCAATCAGGTTTTGCTCAGCACCACAGAGCTCGGGAAATTCTGCCAGCAATACTTTTCCTCCCAAAGCCACCAACAGGTCAGAGGTTTGGCCAACGGCAGGATTGGCCGAAATGCCACTGAAACCATCACTACCCCCGCATTTTACACCGATGCATAAAGCGCTGAGGGGAGCCGGTTCTCTCTCCTTTTTATTGATCTCTACCAGGCCTTTGAAAGTTTGCCGGATAGCTTCAGCAATGAGTTGTTCCTCGCTTTGCACCAGCTGTTGTTCAAAAATATACAGCGGTTTATCAAAAGAAGGATTACGTTGCTTCAGGTCATTCAAAAAATCTTTTATCTGCAAATGCTGGCAACCCAGGCTGAGAACAGTGATCCCGCCAACATTCGGATGATCCGCATAGGCAGCAAGGAGTGAGCTAAGCGTAGCGGCATCCTGTCTTGTACCGCCGCAACCGCCTGCATGATTCAGGAACTTAATGCCATCCACATTTTTGAAGAAGCGGTTTTTATCGATACCATTGACAGGGTTGAGGCCGATCGAGTCAACGTCTTCGCCGGCTTTGTAAGCTTCAAATAGTTGATGCGTAAAACTTTTATAACGGTCGGTAACGGCATAGCCCAACTCATTCCACATGGCTTCCCGGATCACATCCAGGTTTCGGTTTTCGCAAAACACGGTTGGAATAAATAGCCAATAATTGGCAGTCCCCACCCTTCCATCACTCCTTTTATATCCATTAAATGTTTTATTGACAAACCTTGATACATCGGGTGGCTGCCATTTATACTGGATCGATTTGTAACCATATTCTCCAGCGGCGTGCCGGGTGTTATAAGTGGTCATTACCTGTCCTTTCGACACATCGCATTGTAGCTTGCCGACGAGGCTGCCATACATGATCACCTCATCACCGACATTCATGTCATGCAAAAAAAACTTATGCTTGGCTTTAACTTCATCGAGCAGTTCGAAGACATAACCATTATGCAGAATTGGCGAACCTGCTGCGAGATCCTTCAGTGCAACCAATACATTATCTCCGGGATGTATCTTCAAAAAAGACCAGTCTGCTTGTCCTGCATTTGCCTTTTTCCCTAATTCCTTTTCCATTAAAAAAAATTTTGAGCAGCGGTATTCACCGGCTGCATGCAGTACCGGCTATATAATCAATAGAGGATAAATGAATTTTAAAAGCCTGATGGCAATAACAAATAAAGAAATAATGCGGCTAAGCCTGCCTTAGCCAATTGCCTTATTGTTCAGCAATTTTAGCATTCAGTCCCTCGTTGGCGAGGTGTCTTACATCGAAATTAGAATTGATAGTCACGAAATGAGCTTTTTCTAACATTCATTCCGCTCCTGGTTCCGGGAACGATTGCGTAGATTCCCCGGCTCTGCAAATAGCCGGTTGAGGAACAAGAGTATCCCCTTAACAGCTAATTGCCTGTAAATCTTTTATTTGTTTTTCGAAACTTATCGAAAACGTTTCCGCAACATTTTTAAGGACCTGCGTAGTATTAAGCTAAATTGGCATCATAATCCTGTTTTTCCACTTTTTTATGAAAAAATAGCTTAATAACGAAAACTTGCCTGTATGAGACCCCAACTATTAAAAGTGTCAAGGGAACCACTTTATTCTTTCAGTGTGCGCCGGGACCTGGTCCCTTATATTAACAATCGCTGGCATTATCACACCGAGGTAGAATTGATCCATTTTAAAAAAGGAGAAGGGACCCAGTTCATTGGCGATAGCATCAAACAGTTTAAAACAGGCGATGTGGTAATGGTAGGTTCAAACCTGCCACACTACTGGCGATTTGATGATGCATATTTCGAGGAGAATGCACCGGTATCGGCAGATGTGCGGGTAGCGCATTTTTGCGAAGATTTCTGGGGAAGCCAGTTTCTTCAGTTACCTGAAAATGTTCATATCCGCGGTTTGCTGGATAAAGCTAAAAGAGGATTGCAGATCACGGGCAGAACACGGCAAAAGGTAGCAGAGATACTGGAAGCCTTATTGCATACTACCGATAACCATCGTATCATCCTGCTGATGGAAGCCCTGAATACTATCACAGCCTGCAAACAATTGGAGACTCTATCTTCGATTGGATTCAAATATGACCTGGTAGAAGATGAAAAGGACAGGATCAACGCCATCTACGAATACAGTCTTAAGAATTTCAAACGACCGATCCAACTGGAAGAGATTGCCGGCGTTGCCAATATCAGCCCCAGCTCTTTCTGCCGCTATTTTAAGTCGAGGACAAGAAAGACTTATTCACAGTTCCTGATCGAGATCCGTGTAGGTCATGCCTGTAAATTGTTAATTGAAAACAACCTGAGTATTAAACAGCTTTGTTACGAGAGCGGCTTTAATAATTTCAGCAGCTTCCACAAATATTTCAAGCTGATCACAAGCAAAAGCCCGTTGACTTACCAGAAGGAGTTTATGGGGCAACTTACAGCTTAAGGCGAGAGTCAAAGAGTCGATAGTCGAGTGCTCGCGTCTCACCTGCAAAAATCACTTAATAAACTGGCAAGGTGCTGAGGCTCATCATTGCCCTAAACCTATTTCTTTGCTTACCATCTTCTGGCTGATAATACCTGGAGCCAGCAATGTTTTGAGATAACGGAAGTACAGTAACGGTCTATCACTTAAAATAAAGTATATGAAAAGATTCCTGGTTGCATTTTATGTGTTATTGCACGTTGGTTCGGCTTTTGCGCAATTACCCCTCATTTTTGCAATGGATGCCAACCGGCTGCCTGAAGTGAAAAAAATGCTCCAGCCAGGTAACCAGGAATTGAAAATAATTGCAGGCCTGCAAAAAAAAGCAGATTCCCTTTTATCCATGAAGCCTTTATCCGTTATGGACAAGGAATTCATGCCAGTAAGTGGGAACAAGCATGACTACATGAGCCAGGCTCCTTATTTCTGGTACGATAGTTCAAAACCTAATGGATTACCCTATATGCGCAGGGATGGCGTTCGCAATCCTGAGATCTATAGAATTACCGATCGCACCTACCTGGGCAGGTTGGAGAA
>DASSFT010000018.1:0-3157 GCA_035694045.1 Chitinophagaceae bacterium | reverse complement strand
CCCCAGAAGACGAGTATGAACAGGCAGGCATATTCGATGAAACCACCCAGGGTAATATGCTGGGATAAATGGTGCGTGATCCGGGAGATGGCAATTACATACACGAGGTCATAAAATAGTTCAAGCCAACTGATCCTTCGTTCCTTGAAGTTTGTATCAAATTTTTTGGGTGGTCCCCACCAGGCTGATGTGTTTAATCCGAGTCGCATAATGAGTTGTGGTTTGCAGGCAAAAATATTGAATTGCTGGTCGCCGGCGGCCATAGCCTTTGGCGACGGACGCAGGCAGGCATTGGCGGGAATCAATGCTACAATCACTTAATCGCTGCACCGTTGTAAGAAATAGCCTTCAAACTGGCCACTCCCAAAATTGAAGGTTGAAAACTGAAATTTTTTCTCGATTGTAACAATACAGGTTAACCGACCGTCTATCAAGTTTCAGGATTACCAATGGGGAAATACTATACCTTTTATACCACTAAACTACCACGCCATGAAAAGATTATTCTTACTGCTAATTATCCTCACAGGATACATCTGCGGCTTCACACAACATGAACAAGCTGCTTCCGTAGTGCAGACCGCATCTGTTCAACTTACGGCTGCTGACTGGCAGTCGGATCTAAAATATTTGCAGCAAACAGTTCACAAGGATTATTCATTTCTTTTTAAAAAGGTTACCGCTGGGAAATTTGATGAAGAGGTAGAAAAATTAAACAGGCAAATACCGGTATTACAAGATCATGAACGTGCAGCCGGGATGGCAAGGATCGTATCACTATTTAAATATGGCCACACAAGTATGGGGTGGAGGGATGTACCAGCGATTAAATACCATATCGTACCATTGAATCTCTATTGGTTCACGGAGGGAATATTCGTAGAAGGAGCCGACAAAAAGTATGAAAACCTGGTAGGAGCCAAATTGGTAAAAGTGGAAGGCAAGCCGGTTGAAGAGGCACTGGCTGCAGTCAGACCCCTGGTCCCTGCAGAAAATGACCAGTACTTTAAAGCCTTTGGGCTGGACTATCTCACGATCCCTGAAGCATTGAATGCGCAAGGCGTTTGCAAACAACTAAAAAGCACAGTGAGTTTTACATTCCAAAAAGATGGAAAAACAATCGAACAAACCATCAACGCTGTCGATGCATTTCGTTTTCCGCGGCAATATGGTTTTGCCGATGTGACAAAGGGTTGGTCAAGTGCCAGGGATCAATCGATGACTCCTTTGTATGTTAAAAACCTTGAGAAGATATATTATTATGAATATTTGCCAGAATCAAAGACGATGTATGTGCGCCATAGCCAGATACAGGATGAACCCAACGAAAATACCGCCGTGTTTTACAAAAAAGTTTTTGACTTCATAGAAAAAAATGATGTTGAAAGACTGGTGCTGGACGTTCGCCTGAACGGGGGAGGCAATAATTACAAGAACAAACCTGTCGTTACCGGCATTATTGAATGCAAAAAAATCAATCAGCCGGGAAAGCTTTTTGTGATCATTGGCCGCAGGACATTTTCCGCCTGCCAGAACCTGGTAAATGAGCTGCAGAATTACACCAATGCCGTATTTGTTGGTGAGCCGACGGCTGAGAATATTAATTTCTACGGGGATAACCGCAGGGTTGAATTGCCCAAAACAAAAATCCCTGTATTCTTATCATTCGCCTGGTGGCAGGACAAACCGCAATGGGAAAACGATGACTGGCTGGCTCCGCAGCTGGCTGTTGATATGAGCTTTGAAGATTATAAAGCGAATAAAGATCCCGCACTCAGGGCTGCGCTTGAATTCACCGATAAAGACCTGGTACTCGATCCCATGCGCCACCTGCGTGAGCTATTCACTGCAGGCAAATTCAATGAAGTGGAATCAGAAGCAAAGCGGATGGTGAGTGATCCGAGGTATCGCTATGTAAATTTCGAACAAAAGATCAACGAGGCGGGATATAATTTGAAGAACTCAAAGCAAATGGAACCTGCATTGTATGTGTTTGGACTAAATACCAAACTCTATCCCAAATCGGCCAATGCCTGGGATAGTTTCGCCGAGGCACACTGGAAAGCCGGCAAGAGTGATAAGGCTATCGAATATTACAACAAGGCCATCGAGTTGGATCCGAGTGGACCTACTGGTGATAATGCCAGGAGAATGTTGGAATTGGTGAAATCGGGGAAGCCATTTTAAATGACGCTGCTTGTTATGATCTAGGCTTCCTGCCAGTTTGTATGGATTGCCTTGCCTTGCAGTGCAGGACTGGATACCTCAGCCTCAAACTCGCAGACTTCTGTTAATATAAAAGCCGGACGAAATCCGGCTTCACGATTTTAATCCAAGTTTATGTTGTTTATGGCTCAACGCTAAACGCACTCTGTATTACAGCTGTCGAGGAAGTAGCGTGTCCTTCGAGAAGGCTGGTGATGGAAATGGTTTTTCCTGTATAGCTTTCATCAGCTACAAACGATATAAAATAGAATTCCTGGCTACGGGATACCGTTGCCGGCAACGTCAACTGTGCAGACGATTCATCGTTGTAAGACAAGAGATCATAGGTTTTGATGGGTAAGCCAGTGGCATCATCAGTCATGGTTATGGTAGCGGTGCTAAAAACTTCGTTGCCGATAGTATACGGAACGAAAATAGTCACCTTTTCACCCTGGTGAATGATAGCCGATGCGGTTCCCAGCTCCATTTCACCGGGATCAACAATATTCCTTTCAATCTTTGAAGAGATATAAGGATCAGTGTTGGGATTGGAAGGGTTTTCTGCTGTGAGCCTTGAAAAATCAGATTTGGTACAGGATAAAGCAGCAAAAGAAATAACTGCAACTACGCAAAGGTGGAAGACCGTTTTCATAAGGATATTTTTGGGTTAGTAAATGTTAAGCGGTGAAAATACTAACTCACGAAAATCCTTGCAAGAAAGGAAATGCAGAAAATAACAAGTGTGGGGAAATTAACGATTCCGCAGTTCGTAATACCTGCACTGTTTTGCTAATATGTACCGTAGCTATCCTATGGGAATTGTGAATTTTGGATGCTAAAAGTCGAATGGCCTATTCCCATTTAACACATTCATCATTCAACATTTAAAATCACTGAGCTAGGCATCCTTACCATGACAGTGCTTGTATTTCTTGCCACTTCCGCAAGGACA
>DASSFT010000017.1:0-2571 GCA_035694045.1 Chitinophagaceae bacterium | reverse complement strand
CATCTGCTATATTTATTTCGTGAGGGTATAAGTTTTCCTTAATTTCTTCTTCTGGGTTTCGTGCAATACCAGGATCATCCTTTTGAGGAGGGAGAATGTTTTTCATGTTAAACCATTTTATTTTCATAAAAACAGGAATTTTATTCCCAGCCGCATCGTCGTGTAGCGGATCGGCCTGCCTGCCGGCGGGCAGGTTTCCGCGGGCACACTACGCCAATCCTGTGTAAGAACGGTTGGAAAGTCCACGCCCCTTACAGCTGTCTCAACAAACTGGCGCCTGTCATTTCCGTTACGAAAGGCATGGAAAAAATAGCCGGGTGCGCCGATCATTGCTTCACCAGCTGTTTTTTGAACCAATCTTCATATTTAATTTTTCCAAGACGTGGATTTTCTCCAGGTACCAATGATTTGTCATTCAGTTCAGCCCCGAAATACCGTGCATGCCGATCTTCTACCAGTTCGCGTGAATCTTCAGTTGAATCAAGGTAATAGCGGATAAAGTCACTCATTGGCATGCGAACGGGGCCGGCAACCTCGACAATCGTATTTAAAGGCGATCCCACTACGATCTCTGCTAATGTCGATACCGTTTCTTCAGAAGCGATTGGCTGGAATGCGGCGGGTGAAATATGAACTTCTTCACCGATTGTGGCATCTTTTGCTATTCTTGCGGCAAACTCGAAAAATTGGGTAGAACGCAAAATGCTGTAAGGCATACCTGATTCCCTGATCAGGTCTTCCTGCGCAATCTTTGCCCGGAGATAGCCGCTGTCCGGAAGCCGGTCGCTGCCGACGACCGATAAAGCAACATAATGCTTTGCCACTGCATAGGATGCAGCAGTGAGCAGGTTCATCGTAGACGTTTGGAAAAAATTCATGACCGCTTTGTCCTCGAATGATGGTGAATTGGAAACATCAACAACAACATCTGCGTCTCTCAACACTTCACTGAGGCCTTCACCGGTGATAGTGTTAACTCCGGAATCAGGTGAAGCGGGTATCACTGTATGATCAAGTTGGCGAAGCTTGTTGACGAGCTTTGAACCAATAAGCCCTGTACCGCCGATTACTACAATTTTCATGATTTTATTTTTTAAGTTTAACAGGATGCTTCAGAGATTGTGGGATCTATACTTGTTCAGCAAAAATTTCTTTTCCCTTTGCTATTTTCTCACCAGGCTTCCGAATTTTTAATGCTTCGCTGATCACTGCGCCGGCCTGTAACAAAGCTGTCTGAACAGCCGGTATCTCCGCTAATGGATTCAATAAACCATAATCGTGAATCAATCCTCCATACCGGGTTAGTGTAACGTTTACACCGGCTTCGTCTAATTTCCGGGCATAGGCTTCGCCTTCATCGCGCAATACATCGTTTTCTGCTGTTTGAATTAAAGCAGGCGGCAGACCTTTTAACTGTTCTAAAGTTGCCTGCAATGGAGAGGCATAGATTTCTTTGCGTGTTTTTTTATCGGGTAAATAGTTATCCCAAAACCAGATCATCATGTTTCTTGTAAGAAATCTTCCCTCGCCCAATTCCTGGTATGAATCCGTTTCGAAATTTGCATCGGTAACGGGCCATAACATTACCTGGAGTTTTATCTTCGGTCCATTTTTTTCTTTGGCCATCAAAACCACCGAGGCTGTCATATTTCCACCAACACTGTTACCCACTACGGCGAGGTTCTTTCCGTCAACGCCTATTTCATCACCATGATCCGACACCCATTTCAACGTAGCATAGATCTGATTAATAGCAACAGGATACTGGGCTTCAGGCGATGGGGTATAGTCAGGAAATACCGCCACTGCACCGCTTTCGACAACGAGATCTCTCACCAGTCTCCTGTGTGTAGGATAATCTCCCAACACCCAACCTCCGCCATGAATAAAAATGAAAACCGGTGCATCGGCACTCACGCCATTGGGCTTGGTTATATGTATCCTGACTTTTTCACCATCCTGCGAAATTGTTCGCTCGGATTCTTCTATGCCCGAATAATCAACTGTCACCGATTTTTGAGCATCAATTAATACTTTTCTTGCGTCTGCAGGACTAAGTTGCTCCATCGGTTTCCCCGTCCCTGAATTTAACGCCTTCAGAAACGTTCTTACACCTGTAAGAATCCGGGGATCATTTTCTGCTTTTGCATGCTTCTGGGATTGTGTCATAACTAATGTGTTTATGTTTATAAATATTGTGAACGCTACTGGTTTATACTATCAGGCTCCTGATGTTACACTTTTTAGGAGTTGATTAATTCTCAGAGGTTAGAACTGGATGATTTTGGAACTTTTACCTAAGCAAAAATATCTTCGACTTCCTGCCATTTCCAATTGCAACTCTGTTGAACGGTCTAACTGTTTTCCGAAGCGGTCAAATCCGGGTTTGAAATTATTTGCACCAGAAATGTCTTTTGATGAATTTTTATTCAATTAAAAAATTCGGACTTAGTGGATGGAAATTAACCTTATAGCTCGATAAAGGTATTAAGGCCACTAGAAGCAGGATTTGTACTATTCAGGGCATCAATGGTAAAATTTGTGGATTGTGTCAACTCAACGTATGAACAA
>DASSFT010000016.1:0-7858 GCA_035694045.1 Chitinophagaceae bacterium | reverse complement strand
GGAGATATAGTCACCTTTCGGTGAAAATTTCTGGATACGGTTGTTGTTCATGTCTGACACATACACGTCGCCTTTTGAATCTATCGCAATCCCATAGGGATAATTAAACTCCCCCGCCCCGGTCCCCAACCGGCCCCACATCAGGATAAAATTTCCATTTGAGTCAAATTTCTGGATACGGTGATTATGCTGATCGACGACATATACTTCCGAATCTTTGTTCACTGCAAGCATGGTAGGGAACTTGAACTGCCCAGGTTTGTCTCCAAACTCACCCCATTTTGTTACCTGCACCACCCCGGACTGGGATAAAGCCGGGACGACTGCTATGAAAACTGCCACCGCGATTGAAATTGCCTGGATATACTTTTTCATTTCTTGTTGAATGATTTTATTTAGTATTATCAAGTACAGTGATAAATTCCTCGATCACCTCCTTTGGTTGCGTTTCATTTCCCATCACATAGTCCCGGCCAAAGCCCCCGTTCTGGCTGATATGTTTGTTAAGCGCGGTGTATTTTGTTTTCAGATAATCGCGAACATCAATATGTACATCCGGTTTCCCGCGCCCGGTTCGCTGCGCTTCTTTATCCAAAAACCATCCATTTACCACCATCCACAGTTTACCCACGGGAACATGATTCTCCACTGCCTTTTTGAATGCGAGGTAGATGAGATAGGCCGTATTGCCATGATCCATTTTTTCTCCACCCAGTGTATGCGTAATAACAATTTCCGGTTGATACTTTTTCAGGAGTTCATAAACCGAATCAACTTCACTGTCCATATACGTGGCAATGGGTATAAGCGGGCGGCCCGGTGGGTCAAAAGCATCGTATTCGGGAGAGCCATAGTACACCATCTTTCTCCCAATAAAGAAAGTAGGTTCTTTATAATTTAGGAAAACTGGAATCGCCGGGTACACAGCAGCGGCTGCCCTGGCTTCTTCCTCTCTTATCTGGCTTGTCTCGAGCGCGTCTACGCGATATTTATGCGGAGAATTGGAAATAGTGAAATTGGGTCCTTTATCATACCACGGAGTTCGTTCGAGGTTGCATCCATCCAGGTTATTTATTGCGCAAACGTACACGCCTTCATATCCCATGGCAACATATTTTGCCAGCGTACCTCCCGCGTTTTCATCCACATCATCGGCATGAGCCCCGAATACCAATATGCATTTGCGCGGCTTTTCTTTTGTTTGCGTATCCGCCGTTGATATAAAAGTGCAAAATATCAATGCCAGTGGCAATAGCACCGGATAAACTACCCTGGGATACAAACTTCCTTTTTTTATGATCATGAGATTTCAAAATTTTTATTCCCGGAATTCTACCGGGTATTGTCAATTACAGTAATGAACTCTTCCACTTTGTCGTTGTAGGGCCCTCTCTTGTTGCTGATGACATAATCCCTCCCAAATCCTCCATTTTGACTCACATGCTTATCATAGGCTGCATACTTGGTTGGCAGGTATTCTTTCACATCGACCAGGACATCAGCCTTTCCTCGCCCGCTTCGCTGGGCAGTTGAATCGGAAAGCCAACCTCTCACCGGCATCCACAATTTGCCAATCGGCACGTTTTCTCTCATCACCTTTTTGAATGCCAGGTAAACAAGATAAGCAGTATTGCCATGATCGAGTTTTTCGCCACCCAGCGTATGCGTAATGACTATCTCGGGTTGATATTTTCGTAGCAGGTCGCAAACAATATTTACATCACCCGAAACGATGGTTGCAATGCTGATCAATCTTTCTCCTGGTGGAGAATATTGCTGGTATTGGCATGTGCCATAATCAATTTGTTTTCTCCCCATCGAAAACCAGGGCTCCCTGAAGTTGAGAAAGACAGGTGTTGCGCCAATTACTGCAGCCGCCTGCAGTGCCTCTTCCTCCCTTATCTGGCTGGTCTCGAGTGCGTCAACCGGGTATTTATGCGGCGAATTCGAAACGGTGAAAACAGGCGCTCCTTTGAAATAGGGAGTCTTCTCAAGGCTGCAACCGGCAAGATTGTTTATAGTTCCAACATAAATTCCTTTGTAGCCCATAGCAATATATTTGGCCAGGGTGCCACCGGCGATCGATTCAACATCATCGGCATGGGCTCCGAAGACCATAATACATTTTTGCGGCTTGCTGACTTGCTGTGCCGGGATACTTCCACATGAAAGAAAATCTAAAAGAAGAAACAGCAGGAAAGTCCTGGAAAAATTCTTTTTTTTCATGCGCTGGTTTTGAAATAGGAGATCATATCAAATTTATCAGCTTGCATACCTATAAATATCTTATAATCCATTCATGATGTATACTTTTTTAACTGTTCCCCGGACAAGATCAATCCGTAAAGCCAATGTCCTGGTAGCGCAGATACGCCTTTGCAATTTTTAGCTCGGATCGGTTTTCAACTGAAATTATTTCAAATTCCACCTGTTCGTTGTTGTTGTATTGTTTCAGCAGTGAAATCGGCGCCCATCCCCACTTGTTCCAACTGACCTGAAACTCCTGTACGATGCCATCATATTTGATCAAAACCTTTTCTGGTTTTGATGATGTGTTCAGCACAAGGAGGCATAATTGCAAGGCACCTTTCTTTGTATTTAATTTTATTTTCAGTGGCCCCGTTTTTAAATCATGGGCGTACAATCCGTCCTGTTTTTCGCCACTAGCTACAGAATACTTTACCTCTGTCTTAAAATCTTCAAAAATGCTTTCATCAGGCAGCTTTTCGACCCTGGCAATTTCTTTTTGTGCAGGTTGAAGGATATTACCTGATACCCTGAAATTAACCGGTTCGTTCCCTTCGATCTCGATAAGATTATTATTTTGGGTAGATGTCTGGCAGAAAGAGGCGGAAAGATTATCGGAATTTCTAACGTGGATAAGAGGGCTTGCCTGTCCTTTCACTTCCGCTTTGATAAAATAAACTGCTGCATTGTTTACTCTATCCAATGCAAGAGCCGGTCGTTTTTCATTATCCGCTGAATAGATGTTCAGGTTTTGCAAGTTAAGGCCATCCACGCTTCTACAATATAGCCCATAGGCCGGCAGATCTTTAAACATTGCGGCGGCAGGATATTCAAATTCTTCGAAGGGCACTTTGTTGTAAGCTACAGGAAGCTGGGTTTCTGCATACCGGGCTGTATAATTGCTGACAGTGATGTTTTTGATAGGTTGACTATGAAGCCCTATGATACTGGAAGGCAGTTTGGCATTGTGAACTGTTATATTGCTTAGCGTAATGTCTTTTACGTCGCCGATCCCTGTTACGTATTGTGAGTGTTCAAAGGGCCGGGCCCGGATGCCAAGCCGGATAAAGAAGGGTGTACCGACATTGTTCATGCTTATGTTATTCATCAAAATATTCTCCATCACTCCCCCATCGACTGTCATCAATTCGATACCCGCATGAACGGGAATATTGTTGATAGTACAATTGCTGACTGTAATGTTCCGGAAGCCACCGTTCGATTCAGTACCCGTTTTGATACCAGAGCCTCCGCAGGCAAGCACAATGCAATTTGTGATAACCACATTCTCGCAGAGTTCATCACGGGTTGCTTTTAGCACGATGGCATCATCTGTAGTAGAAAACCGCGAGTTGGATATTTTCACACGTTGGCTCGCGTCGATATCGAGGCCATCCCTGTTTCCCTCGCCATTTGTTTCGATAACAATCCCGTCCACATTTACTTCCCGGCATCCCAGGAGATGAAGGGTCCAGTTGGCAGATTCCAGCAACTTCACATCCCGAATGATCACATTCTCGCAATTAACAAACCTGATCATATAGGGCCGGAGATTTTGCGGTCTTGATTCCTGGAAATGTTTTAGCCCGTTCCCATATATCGTTCCGGATCCTGTAATAGAAATATTCCTTGCGCCTTCGGCGAAAATCATAAAATATCGGGCATATAACTCCCGGGTCCGTGAGGGCAGTTGCTGTTTTACTACTGTGTAATCGTGGTAGTCAGGGCTGCCTAATAACATTGCTCCCGCTTGCAACTGAAGCTCCACGTTATCTTTAAGGATCAATGTTCCTATCTTATATGTTCCGGGTGGAATAACAACCACGCCCCCTTTAGCCTGCCAGGCCTTATCTATTGCCTGTTGTATAGATCGCGTCTCCAAAGCCGTTCCATTTCCTTTCGCGCCAAAATTCTTCACGTTGTACTGCGCTTGCAGACCCACATATAAGAAACAAGCCCAGCAAAAAAATAAAATGAATTTTTTCATACCAATCCCCAAAATGAATTTATCAATCGATTAAATCGTTATTGAGCTTCCGTTCCCTTAGCACGTCCACCGTTCTCATTTTCTGAGATATTCAATGCCAGGAGAATGATAGCGTTTTCATTTCCCTGTTTATATTCGACTGGCCTGATTTTGATCTCCCTGATCTTCTTTCCGAAACGGGGATTCTCCCATTCAAAGGAAAAAAAAGTGACCGGGGTTGAGTTGCCCGAGCAGTTTACCGCAGTTGCCTTATAGGCATACCTGTCCTGGCTGTATTTACTCTTCTCTTTTTCATTGTTAGTTATTCTTTGGCTCCATCGCCAGTCAAGAATATTTACCCCGTAACGAATGGGAATTGTTTCCATCCAACCATCTTCGTAAATTATTTCATAAAACCCGAGAGGTTCAGCGGTATCATCGAAATCATATATCGTTCCATACGCTTTATCATTCCTGGCTTCCCTGGTACAGGCATGCAGAAACAGGATACTGCTTACATCGCTGTTTATTTGAATTCCACGAGCAATCTCCGGTCCCTGATTTGAGGCAACAATCGCTCGTTTTCCCTGAACTCCGGTATCTAACCGGAACATACCCTGTCCTGCTTTCAATTCGCCAGTTAAGAGCTCCGGTTTGTCGGGTCCGGTAAAAACTTCTCTCAAATCGGAATTAAAAAAGGATGAAATATCTATTACGCGTTGTTTTGATCCGTCGTCAACCGGAAGTGTTTTGCCACTAAGGTTCTTATAGATGTTTTCAACAAACGGTTCTGTGGACAACGCTAATTGACCGGGCGATAAATAGTGCTGGGACCATAGCAGGTTAGCCGATCCTAAAAAATCAGTGAGCTGGTCTTTACCAATATTAAATTCGGTACTGGCTGCCCATGAGGAAGGCGCACCACCCAGCACTCCTTTTATTTTATACCTTTCAGTCCATTCGCCAATGTCTGCACGAAGATTTCCATATACCTGTTTTAACCCAAATGCGGAAACCTGCTGATCGTTTTTTATATCGCTCCAAAACCAGTTGAAGACCAGGATATCTTTAGGGATCAATTTCGAAACCTGTTCGGGCCTTAATGCTCCGGGTATTTTATAAGTATAGCCGGTCGAGCTTTTCCAGGTCTGATGATCCTTCTCTGTAACCGACTCAAGCAGGTGATCGCCCCAGATCGCGGTTTTAATCCCTTTAGCGGCCAGGTAGTCATGAATTTTTCTAAGATCGTTTGCATACAGTTCGCCATAGTCTTTTCCGCGGCATAATTCGCAGATATCCTTTTCCATTCTCCATTCATCATGCCCAACGTGGATCATTGCCGGGTGAATTACATCGATATATTCATCCAGCACATCAAAATAGAGTTTGTAGACAGCCGGTTTTAGAGGACAATAGGTATCGGGATAGGGTTGATTCATATTTTCGGCCAGTTCACGGTGACCGGCCAAGAGGTAATAGGAATGAGTTAAAGAAGGTAATTCAGGGATCACCTCTATACCAAACTTGCGCATATAACTGATAAGGTCTGCTACTTCATCTTTTTCAAGGATCTGTCCGTCTGCGTTGTCCTGGTGCGATGAATTCTGGTATTCCATATGCACGCCGGGTGGTCGGTCAAGCCGGCTATACTTCAGGTACCTGACAAATTCGACTGCGCCGATGTTAAGCTCCGGGTGCTTATCCAGGCGCATATTAGCATTCAGTTCGAGAATGATCTTGTTATATTTATACAGAACAACAAAATCCTTTATGAATCGCTTAAAAAACTGGAAATTTTCTTTCCCGGGAAGATACAGTTTAATTCCCCTGAACGGGTACCGGGGTGCATCTTTCACGAACAGTTGCGGAGCGACAATAGCTTTATCATGCTTTTGTATGATTAGTCGGAGTGATGATAGTCCCCACAAAACGCCTTTCCTGCTTTTAGCCGCAACAACAATATTTTCTTTTTCTACAGCTAAAATATAACCCTCGTCGTCTAAACCCTCAATGCTGGTAAGCCATCCTTTGCGCTGGCAATATTCTCTTATAAAAGGATCGCTGATATCGCCAAGTAAAATAAATTTACCGGCCTTTGCCAATTCAGGTCGTGAAACAATATGAACTGGAGTTTGGTATTTATCGGCCAATTCAGCCACCAACATTTTAACTGCCAAATCATCCGCGCCTTTTTTTAAAGATTGAACGACACAAGTCGTTTTATCTATCACGAATTCACCCTGCCTAACATCCAGTTCCAGGGGAAGAGGAAAAATAAGAGGTCTATCCTGCGCTTCACTGGTTTGACATAATAGAGCAACAAACGTCGCAATTAAAACCAAAGGGCGGCTTAGGCTGCTGATCATGTTATTTAATTTGACTTAAGTAGGCTTACTGTTTTTAAAAATAGTCTCTCCATTTCTATTATAATTCTGCTTATTAGTTGACTTTATATACTTTTTTGCCTGTAATCCATCACCTGATTAACTCTGTACTTTATCTTAGTTAGTTACCACATGGCGTAACCCGGTCAGTGAAGAACTATTATCTGTCAATGATTGAAGGAAAGCAATGAGACATTTGATTTCGTTGCTGGTCAAATTTAATGGAGTCACCGAAAGCGTTTGATTGAGTATTTTCAAACCCATTCCCTGTCCCCCGCCCTTATTATAGAATTCGAGGACAGACTCCAGTGTTGGGAATTGTCCATTGTGCATGTAGGGAGCCGTTTGAGCTATGTCTCGCAAGCCAGGACTCTTAAATGCACCTTTTAAGAAAGCGAGTGGATAGGTTGCATAACGGCCACTGTCGGTATCTGGAAGCGGAGATCTGAAATTCGTATTGGCGGTAGTGCCTATCACCTCGAGCGCCGTTCTATCATATAATGGAGGTGTTAATCCATTAAATAACGGTGCAGTATGACAGGTTGCACACAATGCTTTTCCCATAAACAGGTTAAATCCTTTTCTCTGTTCCGGGTTCATGGCGGTTTTATCTCCCTGCATATACCTGTCAAATGGAGAATCAAATGGAGCGAGGGTCTCGAGGAAAGCAGAAATAGAAGAGACGACGTTCCCAATATTTATTACGGTATCCGCCGCATTGTCCGGGAAAGCCGCTTTGAAAGAATTCAGGAAATGTTCATTAGCCCTTAATCGCTGAACGATTGTTTCATAATCAGCGTTCATTTCTACCGGGTTTTTTAAAACGGTCTTTACCTGGTCTTCAAAGTTTTTTACTCTGCCATCCCAGAATTGCGAATACTGGAAAACGGAATATAATAACGTCGGTGCATTTCTTTTGACACTTGAAACACCATCCATAGTGATGCTCTTTACCCGGCCATCGGTAAAATATTTTTCCGGTTGATGGCAGGTGACACAACTCCTGGTATTATTTCCCGATAAGGCTTTTTCAAAAAACAATGCTTTCCCCAGTGCAACCATTGCAGGCGATATATTTTTGCGGCCATTTACCATGATAGCATCGGGGCTAAAGAGATTGTCAGCTTCATAATTAAGAGCCCTGGCAGTGTTTATTTCATATCCATTGTTTCTAATAAACAAGCTTAAATGATGCTCAAGCGGTAATGCGGTATTGGTCAGGAAGTCAAGCCGGTTAAAAGAATTGAAATCAGCTTTGGTT
>DASSFT010000015.1:0-8137 GCA_035694045.1 Chitinophagaceae bacterium | reverse complement strand
CTGGTCGGTATCCTGCTCACCTGGCTGGTAGCTCCCGTTATTTTAAGAAATGTCATCCATGATAAAGAAGTCTCAACCGACGCTATCCGGTTTTTGAAAATGAGGATCTGGGGTCTGCCTTTCCTGTATATCTACCAAATGCGGAATGCCTTGCTGGTAGGAACGAATAATAGCCGCTATCTTATTGCCGGCACCCTGGCAGAGACCGTTACCAATGTGGCGCTTGACTGGATGCTGATCCTTGGACACCTGGGCTTTCCCAGGATGGGACTGGATGGAGCCGCTATTGCATCCGTCATAGCTGAATTCACCGGCATGTTTGTAATTTTTGTCGTCATTCACTACAAAGGAATCAGCCAGCGCTATTCTTTATTTAAACATTTCAGGTGGAGCAGGGAGAATGCAAAACTCATTTCATCCATCTCATTACCCCTGGTGTTCCAACTGGCGATCAGCCTGATCAGTTGGGAATTCTTCTATATCCTTATCGAACACCATGGCCAGACGGCCCTGGCTGTTTCAAATGTGATGCGGAATATATTTAGCCTTGTCGGTTGCATTACCTGGGCATTGGCTTCCACCACTTCGGCAATGGTGAGCAATATCATCGGCCAGGGCAAAAGCGACCAGGTAATCGGTCTCATCTGGAAAATCATAAAGATCAGCACAGGACTCACCACGGTGATCGCGGTACTAATCAATCTATTTCCTGAAACGCTTCTTTCTATTTATGGACAGGACGAAGCATTTACAGTAGCTGCCATGCCCGTGGTACGGGTTGTCACTTCAGCCATGATACTGCTGTCGTTCTCCGTTATCTGGGTAAACGCCATTACAGGAACCGGCAACAGCCGGGTGACTTTTCTCATTGAATTGATCACAATCGTCCTGTATTGCTTTTATGTGTGGCTGGTCCTGGAAAAACTGTCTCTTTCCATCACCATCGGCTGGATGAGCGAGTGGCTGTACTGGCTGAGTTTATTTACCATGGCTTCACTTTATATGAAAAGCGGGAAATGGAAGAATAAGGTCATATAGCTCCTAAATGACAAGAACCATCCCGATAGCTATCGGGATCAAGAACCAAAAGCCAATTGGCCAGATAAATAAACCCGAAATTCTAAATTCGAATGGGTACGCTTCTATTTAGTTGACCCGTACCGGGATTATTTTATGGATTTATTGTATCAGGATCATCATAGTCAATCCAGGAATAACGTATTTTTAAAAAAGCATGAAGTTTAGGTTCAGAATAATATTGTTTTGCCTGCTCAGCCTTGCCTTTATCGGATGTGACCGGGTTACAAAGGACATAGCCAGGGAACACCTGAAGGATAAACCACCCGTTTCTTATTTCAATGATAAGCTGCGATTGCTCTTTGTCGAAAATACAGGAGCATTTTTAAGTCTTGGAGCCGACTGGCCGGAAAGCAAGAGCTTCTGGCTTCTCACTGTCCTGCCAATAGCATTCCTGCTTGGATTTTTGGTGGTAATAATGAGGAAAGCAAAAGAATTCAGCGTCTTTCAAATGGTCGCATTTATCCTCGTCTTCTCCGGTGGTATTGGGAACCTGGCCGACCGGGTTTTATTTGACAGGCATGTCGCCGATTTCATAAATATTGGGATCGGTAATCTCCGAACCGGCATATTCAATATTGCCGATGTATATGTGACCACTGGTGTGCTGATGTTATGTTTCAATTATTTGAGGAAGTCGTTTGTTAAATCCGAAATTTGAAATAAGAAACCCCAAAGCTGATGTTCTTTCGAATTTCGGGTTTTAAAACATTCGGATTTGTTCCCTTTGTTCGAAATTTGGGACTTAATTCATAAACATGGACCAGAAACTTTTTGAATCCGTCGACGAATACATTAATGGGCTCCTGGTAAAAGAAGATGAAGCACTGGCAGCCACTGAAGCTTCAATCAGGGAATCGAATATTCCGCAAATAAGCATATCTCCCAACCAGGGAAAATTCCTGCATATTCTCGCGAAACTTTGTAATGCGAAAAAGATCCTGGAAGTAGGTACACTCGCCGGGTACAGCACAATCTGGTTAGCCAGGGCTCTTCCCGGCAACGGGCGCCTGGTCACACTGGAATTCGATCCCAAACATGCAGGAGTAGCCCAAAAAAATATTGATCGTGCCGGGTTAAGCCAGCTTGTTGAAATCCGCGTGGGAAAAGCACTTGATAGCCTCCCACAACTGGAGAAAGAGAATGCCGGTCCGTTTGATATGATCTTCATTGACGCAGACAAAGCTCCTTATACCGAATATTTTGAATGGGCCCTTCGTTTATCTCATCCAGGAACATTAATCGTAGCTGACAATGTCATTCGCGAAGGCAAAGTACTTGACCCGGACAGTAATGATGAAATGGTTAAAGGTGTGCAGCGATTTAATGAAGCCCTTGCAAAAAATACCCGGGTAACGGCAACTATCATTCAAACCGTAGGCACTAAAGAACATGATGGCATGGCAATCGCGATCGTGAAATAAGGCCTCAAAATAATTATTCATTTACCACGACCGCCAGTTTGGTGTTGTCGGCATTAATGGCCAGCCTGGTTACTCCCTTCAACATTGAAGCATTGCCTTCAACAATAACCGGCGTCCAGTTCTTGTCCTTAAATTCCGTGGCCGAATAATCCTGGGAAAAAAACAGCTTATTACCGTCACTGGACACGAGAAATTTTTTCTGGTCGACCGGATTTACCTGGGTCCAGCAAAAGAAATCCTGTCCCGGCATTGTATAAATGATCGGGCTGCTAACACCCGTGGCTATTACATATCTTTTTATGACATTCTGTTTATTGACAAGCTTCTGAACATAACTTAAAGCCTGTTCGGCAGGGATCGGATGTAGGCTACGTCCAATGTTTTCTGCAATTACCGTGTCCATATTGGTGCTGGGCTCATAATTATGCAACGAATTGTGAATGCTGTCGTCCAGCACAAACAAAAAAATCTTGTTCTCTCCCACCCATGTATGATAGCCCACTTTCAGATGCCAGACGAGCACCTCGGGCCTTCCGCCATCAATGGGATACCTGATGAGGTCCTGGGCTCCATTATCCCTCTGAAGGATGCAGGAAATAAACCTGCCATCCGGTGTCACAGTTGGCGAATACTCGCGATCTTGAGTAGTGGTAAGATTCTTTGTTTCCTTAGTCTCATAGTTATAATACCTGATATCGCTGCGGCTGCTGTCATCAAACGAGGAATAATAAATAATGGGGCGGGAAGGATGAAAAAAAGGCTGGTTGTCGTAACCTTTATGATTAGTAATGTTTTTACCACCAGAAATGGTGATTTGTCCATCGGCGATTTTTAGATCGAAAAGATAGATCTCCGAACCTCCCTGTCCGAACGAGAAAAAAAAGGATAGTATAAAGCAAAGGAGTAAACCGGTTTTCATGTTACCAAGATAGCAAACGAAACTAATATTTCTTAGTGTACTTTACTTCTACGCTACCAGAAAATTTATCAATTGGCGGATTGAGCTTTTCTACTGAAACAGTTATGGTTTTTACCTGCGGGAATTGCTTATGTACCTTGTTGGCGATCGTTTGGGCAAGCGTTTCCAAAAGATCCACTGGTTTTTGCATCGTGGTATTTATAATCGAAAACAGGGATGCATAGTCGATGGTATCGTCCAGGGAAATGATAGTCTCCTTCTGCGGGAAATATTCGATTTGCATGTTTACGACAAAATCATTGCCCTTCTGCCGTTCCTCCGGGTGTATCCCGTGAAAGGCTCTAAAGCGGACGTTATTGAGGGAAATAGTTAAAAGATCCGGCATTCGTGCTTGTTAAAGTTGAATTCCAAATTCGAATCATTCAACATTCAAAATACAACTTTGAAAACAATATGATTTAGTGAACTCCTTTTGCGCTTAAATATCTTTCGGCATCCAGTGCCGCCATACAACCGCTTCCGGCTGCAGTTACAGCCTGGCGGTAGACTTTGTCCTGCACATCACCCGAAGCGAAGACACCTTCAACATTTGTTTTCGAAGTGCCTGGAATTGTTTTGATATACCCCGCTTCATCCATTTCTACCCAGCCTTTGAATATTTCTGAATTAGGTTGGTGACCAATTGCCACAAAAAATCCGCTTACCGGTATCTCCTGTTTTTCTCCTGTTTTGTTATTGGCGATTCTTACGGCCGTTACATTTTTGCCACCAATGATCTCTTCGGTGTCAGTGTCCCAGTAGATCTTAATGTTAGGCGTTTTAAAGACCCGGTCCTGCATCACCTTGCTGGCCCGCATCGCGTCCCTGCGTATCAACATGTGAACGGTAGTGCAAAGTTTGGAAAGGTATAAGGCTTCTTCGGCTGCGGTATCACCCGCACCCACTATGGCTACTTCTTTTCCGCGAAAGAAAAATCCATCGCAGACAGCACAGGCACTAACGCCATAGCCATTTAATCGTTGTTCGCTTTCCAGGCCCAACCATTTGGCCGAAGCGCCAGTAGCAATAATTACTGCATCGGCTTCAATGATTTTCTCTTCATCAATCCATACTTTATACGGCTGCTGCATGAAATCTACTTTAGTTGCTAACCCAAACCGGATATCTGTGCCCATACGGTGAGCCTGTTTTTCAAAATCAACCATCATCTCGGGACCTTGTATACCGTTTGCGTACCCGGGATAGTTTTCTACCTCTGTTGTAATGGTCAATTGTCCTCCCGGTTGAATTCCCTGGTATAATACTGGTTTAAGATTAGCTCTTGCAGCATAGATGGCGGCTGTGTAGCCCGCCGGCCCGCTGCCGATAATTAAAACATGCACTCTTTCCGTATTTCCTTCTGCCATAGCGGTGATTATTCCTTTTAAAAACAATATTTGCAAAAGAAAGTTTATTTAGGCAAAACGCCAAGCCTCCCAATAGAGCATAGATATTTTGTGGATAGTTCAGTGCTTTTGGTGAGTAAAGAGGTGAGAGGTGATAGTCGTTAGTCGATAGTCAGGAGCCGGTTCTTCCAGGGGAGCAAACATAATTGTTCGATCCTTACATGGATGCTGGATGCCAGATGCTGGATGCTAGATCCTAGATGCTGGCGGTGACTATCGGGAAACAGTTGTATCGAGTATCCAGCATCCAGTATCCAGCATCTAGCATCTATCCGAGCCTCTCATCAATTATCTTCTTATCCATCTCTTCTTCTTTCTGGTGCTCTTCCTGGAGTCGCTTTAATTTTTTACCGTACGACAACTTGGTGATCAAAGCAAATAATACGGGCACAACAAATATCGCAAGTGTCGTTGCTGCCAGCATACCTCCAAAGACAGTCCAGCCAATGGTTTTACGGCTTTCTGCAGCCGCACCACTTGCAAAGGCCAGCGGCAATACACCGAAGATAAAAGCCAGTGATGTCATGATGATCGGGCGCAAACGCAAACTGACTGCCTGCAGCGTAGCCGGGATGATCTGCATTCCGCGGTCTACTCTTTCTTTGGCAAATTCAACGATCAGGATGGCGTTCTTTGCAGCCAGGCCGATCAATGTGATCAAACCGATCTGCGCATAGATATTATTTGTAAGACTTGGAATAAAGGTCAGGGTTAATATGGATCCAAATGCACCAATAGGAACGGCAAACAATACCGAGAAGGGCACCGACCAGCTTTCATACAATGCCGCCAGAAAAAGGAAGACGAAGACGATAGAAATGGCAAATATCTTTGTCTGCTGGCTCCCTGCCGCAATCTCTTCCCGGCTCATGCCTGAAAATTCATAGCTGTATCCTGTGGGTAATGTTTGGGCAACTTCCCTCAACGCTTCGATCGCCTGTCCGCTGCTGTAGCCTTCCTTTGGCGATCCATTTATTTCTATCGAACGGTAAATATTGTAATGCGAAATAACAGCCGGCGCTTCTATCAGTTTCGTCGTGATCAATGAACCCAGCGGCACCATGCCTCCCTGGCTGTTGCGGACATAGTATTTGCTAAGATTGGCCAATGAGCCTCTGAAAGCAGTATCAGCCTGCGACATTACACGGAAATTTCTCCCGTACAGGTTAAAGTCATTGATATAACTGCTTCCTAAAAACGTGGAAAGCGTAGAATATACATCTGAAACAAGAACGCCTTGCTTCTTAGCCTGCTCGCGGTCAACATCTACCTGGTAACTCGGCGTACGGGAATTGAAAAACGTAAACGCCTGTCCTATCTCCGGCCGTTTCGTGAGGCGTCCGACGAAATCACGCGCTACTTTCTCGAACTGTTGGATATCATCGGCACTGCTTGTTTGCTGAAGCTCGAACGTAAAACCAGACGTTGCACCCAAACCAGGAATCGCCGGTGGCGCAATAGGTAAAACTCTCGCTTCTTTTATATCGGCTGTCATAGCACGAATCTTCGCGATCACTGTTTGCACATGATGTTCCTTCCCCTTCCTGTCATCCCAGGGTTTCAACATCACGAAAATGGTTCCTGCATTGGATTTGGCGGAGAAGGTTACGATGTTCAACCCGGCAAGTCCACCAGCTACTTTCACTTCGGGCAATGATCGTATTCTTTTGCTGATCTCTTTCAGCATGGCGACGTTGCGGGTAGTAGAAGTGGCTTCCGGCATTTCGTAGGTAACGAACATGCGGCCTTCGTCTTCCGTCGGAATAAACCCGCTCGGCTTATTTTTAAAGAGGAAAAACAGACCCACGAACAATGCCACCAGCATTATCAGCACCAATGGCGTTCTTTTGATCCAGCCGGCCACCCCTTTTGTATAACCACTATTCACGCGGTTAAATCCGCGATTGAAAGCCGCAAAGAATTTCTCAAGTATATTCTTTTTTGCTGCGGGATCCTTTGATGGCTTAAGCATCAGGGTACACAGGGCCGGTGTCAATGATAAAGCCACGAATGCCGATATCACAACTGAAGCTGCGATGGTGATCGCAAACTGCTGGTACAACCGTCCGACGAGTCCGGGAATAAAACCGACGGGCACGAATACAGCTGCCAGTATTAGCGCGATCGCGATCACTGGCCCGGAAATATCGGTCATCGCCTTTCTTGTCGCTTCCTTCGGTGACATCTTTTCATGGTCGATATTATGCTGCACCGCTTCTACCACGATGATCGCATCGTCAACCACGATCCCGATTGCCAGTACAAAGGCGAATAAAGTGAGCGTATTAATGGTAAAACCAAGCGTGTTGAATAGAATGAATGTACTGATCAGTGAGACCGGGATGGCCAGCACGGGAATTAGAGTAGCTCTCCAGTTTTGAAGAAATAGGAAGACGACCAGGACAACCAGCAGCAGTGCAATAAGCAATGTATGCACGACCTCATTGATAGACACCTGCACTACTGTTGCTGTTTCAAGCGGAACGAGAAAATCAATATCCTGCGGAAAACTTTTTCTCAACTCGTCCAGTGCTTTGTTTACACCCCGATATGTATCGAGTGCATTGGCGCCTGGTGCCTGGTAAACCAGCACAAATGCCGCCGGTTTACCATTAGCAAAAGCATTGATGGTATAGTCGAACCGGCCCAATTCAACTCTTGCCACATCTTTTAGATAAACAATGCTTCCCTCTGAAGGACGGTTACGAACAACGATATTTTCAAACTGGTCCTGCGTATTAAGCCGGCTATTTGTTAGTACACTATATTCAAAAGTCTGGATACCGGGTTGAGGGTTCCCACCGATTGTTCCTGCTGCTACCTGGAGGTTTTGTTCTTGTAATGCTGCATTCACCTCAGCAGGTGTCATTCCCATCGCAGCCAGCTTTTCGGGGTTCAACCAGATGCGCATGCTGAAATCATCGGCGCGGGTAAACACGTCACCGACTCCTTTCACCCTGGACAATGCATCCTTAACATAGATATTTACATAGTTGCCGATGAAAACAGGATCATGCGTTCCATTCGGCGAATAAAATGCAATAGCCATCATGATCGCAGGGTTACGTTTACGAACAGTAATACCCAGCCGTTTTACCGCATCCGGCAACGACGGTTGTGCTACAGCGACCCTATTCTGTACTTCAAACGTAGCAGCATTGACATCTGTACCAACTTCAAAGTTTACGGTAATTCCGCTGGCCCCGCTGCTGGTGCTGTTGCTGGTCATATAGGTCATGCCGGGTGTACCATTCACCTGCGTTTCGATGGCG
>DASSFT010000014.1:0-3427 GCA_035694045.1 Chitinophagaceae bacterium | reverse complement strand
TCCTTCCATCGGCTTGACCGAACCGGGTATCGGCACAGTTCCTTCATTTATCGCGATCAACCGGACTAATTCACCCAAAACTGGTATCATAACGGCGACACCCAATATCAATGGTTGTTCTGGTCTTGCCCAGCAATACCGCATTACCGTGTTGCCGCTTAACAAAGATGTGTTTGTGCCAAACGTATTCTCACCGAATGGCGATGGTAAAAACGATATACTGTATGTCTACGGTAATTACATCGATAAGCTCGATATGCGCATCTTTAATCAATGGGGACAACAGATCGCGTCCATCACCAACAAGATACAGGGCTGGGATGGAAGACATAAAGGAAATGCGCAACCTGTGGGTGTGTATGTCTATATCCTGAAAGCAACCTTATCTGATGGAAGAACGGTTGACCTGAAAGGTTCGATCACCCTTGTACGATAAACAAACTATTCATCTAATATCCTATAGAAAATGAAAAATAGAATTCTGCAAAGATCCGGTTGGCTTAGCTGCTTGATCCTGGCGTTTGCAACCCGCTGCATTGCCCAGACAGATCCGCATTTTACACAAAACTATACCTACCCGATGTATATCAACCCAGCGCTGGCAGGTAGCAGCGATGGCGAATATCGCGTGTCGGCTATTTATCGTACGCAATGGGGAAGCGTCAGCAATCCTTATCGCACGATCGGTGCATCCTTTGACACACGTACCAATAAAAACATTGCCCTGGGTGCAAGCCTTCTGAACCAGTCGGCCGGTGACGGAGGGTTCAATTATCTCACCGCTTATGCCACCGTTGCTTACACGGGTGTCAAATTCGGCAAGGATAATAACCATCGTATCGTACTGGCAATGCAGGGTGGTATCATCAACCGCAGGGTTGACGAATCCAAATTCAAATGGGGTGAGCAATGGAACCCGGTAACAGGTTACAATGCATCCAACCCGACCACAGAATCTTTTGCCAGGACCTCTTCCACTGCTCTCGATATGGGTGCCGGTGCTCTATACTATGATGCGGGTGCCGATAAAAAGATCAATGCGTTTGGAGGTTTCTCGGTATTTCATATCAACCGGCCCAAGGATCCAATCATTTCTACACAAAGTGCAGAGCTCAATACTATCCCGGTTCGTTATACGATTCATGGTGGTGTAAGCTTCAATATGTCGGATCGTTTCAGCATTATTCCCCATGCGCTCTATATGCGCCAGGGTACAGCAAGTGAAGCGATGCTTGGAACTTACCTGCAGTATAATGTCAATCCGGAAACAGATGTAATGATCGGCGCCTACTATCGCCATAAAGATGCGCTTGCTCCTTTTATCGGGTTTGACTACAAGAATTTTATCGTGGGGCTGAGCTATGATGCCAATACATCGCAGCTCGGTTCGATGGCAAAACATGTAAATAGTTTCGAGCTAAGTATATCCTATGTGAAGAGAAACGGCTCGCAGAGCATTTTTGATTTCATACGCTGTTCGAGACTTTAAAAAAAATGATTCATCGTAAAATGAATATTCCTATGAAAGTGATAAGCCGGTTTTTAATAGCTATTGCAGTGTCCTCCTGCTGGATACCTGCGAATAGCCAGTTGCTGAAGTCAAAGAAACCCGTGCAAAAGAACGCACTACAGTTGGGAGACCAGTATTTCGCAGCCGGTGAATATTATACCGCTGCGAATTTGTATGGACAGTTCCTCAACCCACCAAAAAAGGAATTGGAGAAAAGTGATTTTCCCCTGAATGTCAAATCGAGAAGAACGGCGACAGCTAATCAAAGCTCATCGCGTACCGATATTCTATTTAAACAGGCAGAAGCTTATCGTTTGGCCAATTACTGGCAGGAAGCAGCCGACCTGTATAAAGAATGCGCTGAAAAGGACCCAGCGAAGTATAGCAGTGCTCTCTACTGGCAGGCTGTATGCGAAAGAAGTCTCGGTCATTATGCTTCGGCTAAAGATATCATGGAGCAGTATTTAAACGCCAACGACGAAAGCGCTCAATATTACCAGGAAGCAAAGAAAGAATTGCAAACGCTGATCTTTATCCAGCAGCAGTTGGCGCGACCTGACTCTGTCTTATTCAAAACACAAAAACTCGAAATTCCGAATAGCCATGAAAAAGGTGCATTTGCCCCGGTTCGTGTGAATGACAATCAATTTTTGATCAGCAGCACACAACCGGATTCAGTAAAGGTGAATGGTGTGAATCCTTACCACAGCCGCTTGTTTTATGCAACATTAAATAACGGAAACCTTGAGGCCCTGACCCCGGTTGCCATTCCCTCTGCAGGTCCCATCACCAACCAGGGTGCTGCAGCTGTTAGCGCCGACGGGAAATATCTTTATTTCTCCCAGTGGAAAAAAGAAAAAGGTCAAACTGTTTCTTCCATCTATTACTCCATTAAACAGGGTAATGCTTGGAGCGCTCCTGCACTTGTTCCATCGATCAATACTGTGGGTGCCAACAGCAAGCAACCCTTCTGTTCTTCGGACGGGAAATACCTGTATTTCGCTTCGGACAGGCCTGGAGGATCCGGTGGCTTTGATATCTGGTATGCACCATTGAAGGAAGACGGGACTACAGGCGAACCCGTTAATGCCGGTGCTGTCATCAATACAAAGAATGATGAGCAGGCTCCTTTTTATCAGACCAGCAGCAACACGCTTGTATTTTCTTCCAACGGAAGGGAAAGCATGGGGGGGTATGACCTGTTTGCTGCAAAAGGAAGCGAGCTTAACTGGAAAGATCCGGAAAACCTGGGTCATCCTGTCAACTCGCAGAAAGACGACATCTACTTTTTTGCACCGGAACAAACACCGCTCTTAAGTAATGCGATTGTGAGTTCCGACCGCGGTAGTGGTTGCTGTCTTGAATCGTACAGCATAACCAAGGCCCCGAAGAACAAACGTCTTACAGGTATCATCAACGATTGCCAGGACAATCAGCCGGCTGCTTATGCAAAAGTGGTGTTGAAAGATGTAACAGGCAAAAGCTGGACTACCACTACTGATGACAATGGAAACTTTATATTCGAGATAGGCTCGGGAACATACCGCGAGCTTTCATTGAACATCAGTAAAGATCAATATCTCGAATCTGCTTCATTATTCAGACCCGAGAAAACTGATGAAACCGACCTGTTGACCGATAACCTGGTCAACGTCACCATCTGTATTGAGAAGATTCCGGAAGAAAAACCGAAGGAACCAGAACCACTGGTCATTAAAGCCGAAGATGTGGTAACGGTATTCTTCGAATTCGATAGAAGTTTGTTGAAAGACGAAGCTGTCTCCAAACTGGATTCAATTTATACCGTGTTGGCTGAAAACCCGGCCGCGACGATCCAGATCTCCGGTTACACCGATGGCCTGGGATCTACCAAATACAATGCAAAACTTTCCGACAGGCGAGCAAGAGCCTGCGCAG
>DASSFT010000013.1:0-3583 GCA_035694045.1 Chitinophagaceae bacterium | reverse complement strand
ATACAGGAGTACACAAGCAGGGCGACGCAGCTTTCGCAGACTACCTTGTCAGCGCAGGCATTACTGTTAAACTGTAAAACTTACAACAATGAAAAAGCTTTTAAATCAAAGTAAATTTTTGATAACGGCTCTGCTTTGTTGTCAATTGAACACCGTAGTTGCTCAAACAGACATGGACGCCATTATGATGGAGAAAAATGCTTTCTGTGTCGGCCCCATGTATAGCTACAGCAGCTGGAAAAATTATTGGGAGGGTACATTAAAACGGGAGAACCTGAATCTTGGGACTGTGTCGACACAAATGTTTGGGGTGATGGGCAATTATGGCATCAGCCGTAAACTGAATGCACTCTTCAGTGTTCCTTACGTTAAGACCAAAGCTTCGGCCGGTACGCTTCACGGCATGAAAGGAGTCCAGGATCTCAGTCTTTTTATTAAATGGAGACCCTTACAATATAAAGTAGGGTATGGTCGCTTCTCTGTGTTCGCTATCGGAGGCGTTTCATTCCCGCTGACGAATTACGTGGCTGATTTTTTACCATTGTCGATCGGGCTTCGCAGCAAAACAGCGTCCGCAAGAGTCATGCTTGATTATGAACGGAACGGACTTTTTGCTACCGGCTCGGCAACCTATGTTCTCCGCGATAATATCGAGATAGACCGGACTTCCTATTATACTACCGAAATGCATTACTCCAATGAAGTCGAAATGCCCGATGGCGCGAACTATAACGTCCGGGCTGGTTTCAGAAATAACCGGCTTATCGCTGAAGCTGTGTTTAACCACTGGGAAACATTAGGAGGTTTTGACATTACTAGAAACAATATGCCATTTCCCAGTAACCGTATGAATGCAACAACTATCGGAGTTAACCTGAAATATGTTCTACCTCCTTTACCCCAGTTATCCATTGTGGTGGGAGGCAATACCACGGTTGCGGGAAGAAACGTAGGCCAGGCAACCAATGTATATGGTTCTTTCTTTTACGTGTTTAACCTGGCTGGTAAGCCTAAGTCCAAAACGGGCACCACCACAAAATAATTTATCATGAAAAGAATTCTTTTTTTCTCCACAATACTTCTCGCTGCCGGCGTAGTAACGATTATTGGCTGCAACAAGAATGTTGAAGGACGAACAGACGATATACCCGCTCTGCAGCCTGCCAATATAGATCTGAATGCAGGAGCATGGAAGCCGGTATTGCTTACCGGGCCAACAGAATTTGCAGTCGCCGCGCCCGGAGCAACCAATACTCCCGACTATATTGCCCAGGTCAATGAAATAAAAACCTGGCAGGCTAATTTAACTTCTGAAGAAAAACGGATTGTAAAATATTGGAGTGCCGGTGGAGTTCTTCGCTGGAATGAGATCATGCGTGAACTGATCGCCAAACATAATTTGCCTCCTTACCAGAATGCGGACGGGACCTATCCCATCCCCAATGCGAATAATCCTTTGGCTTACCCTCAATTTCCTTTTGCTAACCCGCCGTATGCAGCCAGGGCATATGCGTATTTCTCAGCGGCTCAATATGACGCCCTGGTAGCTGCCTGGTATTATAAAAAATTATACAACCGGGCTGCACCTTACACCGTCGATGCTACTGTTACAGCGCTGATCCCTAAATCGGACCTTCCTTCTTATCCCTCCGAAGATGCAGTGATAGCCGGCGTTGCTGGTGAAATTGCGAAATTGTTATTCCCCGGTGACCAGGATTTTATTCAGCAAAAGATCGAAGAACATAAAAAATCGAGGATCATTGCAGGTGCTAATGTTCGTAGCGATATCGAAGCAGGTGAAGCACTCGGTAAAGCCGTTGCACAAAAATTTGTCACAAGGGCCCGGGGCGATAGGGCTGGCGCAGCCGTTGGTACTCCCGCGATTTGGGCTCAATTGGAAGCCGATTGTATAGCCAGGGGAGAAACACCCTGGTATAGTCTTGAAGTTCCCAAACGTCCGCCGATGCTTCCTTTATTCGGAAAAGTAAAAACTTTCCTGTTTGATTCATTAACGGCCGTCTCACTTCGCGCCGGTCCTCCTCCACCGGTGAATAGTCCGAAGATGAAAGAAGAGACCAGCGAAATATATGATTTCGTAAACAATCCTACCCGTGAGCGCACGAGAATAGTCCATTTCTGGGCAGATGGCGCCGGCACTTATACTCCCCCTGGTCATTGGGATGCGATAGCAGCAGAGGATTTCATTCCCAAAAGATTCAGTGAAGTAAGATGGGCAAGGAACATGGCATTAATAAATATGGCGTTGATGGACGCTGCCATCGTTTGTTGGGATACAAAAATGTTTTATTATAACCCAAGACCGACGCAGTTGGATCCGCGAATAAAAACACTAACAGGCATTCCGAATTTCCCGGCTTATGTCTCGGGACATTCTACTTTCAGTTCCGCTGCCGCAACTGTTCTCGCGCACATTATTCCTGAGAGAGCTGCCGCATATGATGCAATGGCAAAAGAAGCATCATTATCCAGGATGTATGGTGGCATTCATTACAGGGCAGATTGTGAAGTTGGATTGGTAGTAGGTAAGAACGTGGGGAATTATGCAGTTCAGCGAGCAACCACAGATGGTGCTGATTAAACTTTATAGTAAACAAGCATATCAACGGCGTTGTAATTCCTTACAGGCGCCCCTTTTTTGAAATTGTTTTCAAAGCCAGGATAACTAAACACATTATCATTAACGTTGAATAAATTTTTTTACAGACCAATCGTTTACGGCGTTGTAATTCTTTACCGACGCCTCTTTTTTTTGATTTTCTAATCGCTAAAACAATGAAAGCATTTATTGTGATCTTGTTCGTGTTGGAGTTTCCCAAGGTTTAAGAAGTTTAAAAAGTTTAAGAAGTTCAATAAGTTTCGAATAACCTTTAAACCTCTTAAACCGTTAAACCTTTTAAACTTAATTTGCCACAGTCTCCGATCAGCATAATTGACAATTTAAAATTATCATATGCCGTATATTCCATTAGAAGAACATTTACCCGGGATCACGGGTTTGCTCGAATACAGGAAGGATACTGCCGCACCTATCCGTGAATTGACCCAAATCCTGTTGCGGGGTCCATCAACCTTGACAGAAGGTGAAAGGGAATTGATCGCTACAATTGTTTCTTCGCGCAACGAATGTAAATTCTGTACAGCAGCCCACACCGCTGCGGCCAGTATCCTGCTGGGTGAAGAAACCACTGCAGATGAAGTAAAGAAAGATATCACGACCGCACCAGTCAGCGATAAAATGAAGGCACTATTGACAATCGCGGCACAAGTGCAGCAAAGTGGTAAACATGTGACGGCAGAATCCATACAAAATGCAAAAGATCATGGGGCCACAGACGTCGAGATACATGACACCGTTTTGATCGCCGCATTATTTTGCCTGTACAACCGTTACGTTGACGGACTCTCTACTATCGCTCCTGCTGATCCCGCATTTTATAAAGGACTTGGCGAGAGGTTGAAGAATCATGGGTACAACCGTTTGCCGCAGGGATATGATCACCTGAAAAAAAATAATACCCCGGCAACATGAGTGCGCAAAATCTCAGGACAAACGAACCTGTCA
>DASSFT010000012.1:0-5208 GCA_035694045.1 Chitinophagaceae bacterium | reverse complement strand
GATGAATTTTACAGGCGATTCCGTGTAAACGGGTGGAGCAATAACCCTTCTTCCGATCAGCAGGTGCCGATCATTACTCCCGGCGACGCTATGACCGGGGGCGGTTTTGGTAATAACGAGTATGGTAAAGCATCCCTGGGTTACCTGGCCATGAAAGATATTTTGGGAGACGAGCTCTTTAAGAAGTGCTTACATGAATATATGAATCGGTGGAATGGGAAGCACCCGATCCCCTGGGATTTCTTTTATACATTCAATGATGTTGCCGGAAAAAACCTCAATTGGTTTTGGAACAATTGGTTCTTCGGTACGAATTACATCGATTATTCCTTGGAGGATGTAAAGAAATCTTCATCGGGATATACGGTTTCGATAAAAAATATTGGTGGCGCGTTCGCACCGGTAGATGTTATAGTTAAGTATACCGATGGCAGCTCCGAGACAAAACACCTTAGTCCCGCAGCCTGGGAAAAAAATGCCAAACAAACAGCGGTAACAATTAGCACCAAAAAGACGATCGAATCGGTGCAGCTTGATGGTGGGATATTTGTTGATGGAGATAAAAGCAATAATAAGACTCCGGCGGATAAAAAGGCATTTTGATGCCCGGGAAAAATCATCCCGCTCGGCCGAAACCTTATTAAATTGCATTCTTTTATGAAATCTATTCTTTTTGCTGTCACGCTAATGGTTGGCATTGTCTCCAATGCCCAAAACCTGTTACCCACCCCGCGCAATATCCAGGTTACTTATGATAAGGGAACCAGGTCGGTTTCAGGCAAACCGGGCAAGATCTATTGGCAAAACACGGCCAACTATGATCTCAAAGTGAATTTCGACCCCACAACAAGATTGCTTTCCGGAATAACAAGCATCGACTACAGTAATAACAGTCACGATACATTAAAACAGATCTGGTTAAAACTATATCCCAATTATTATAAAAAAGGCTCACCCCGGCAGGCAAAGGTCTTACCTGAGGACCTGACCGATGGGGTAATCATAGATTCGCTATGGATAAATGGAAGTAGTATTCCCTCTTCACGAATGACCATCGACGGCACTAATGCGATTATTGGCCGCCAGGCTGTGGCTCCCGGTCAGAAGATCGGGTTTCGCATAGCCTATCATTACACGCTGAATAAGCGCTCGCATAATCGCATGGGTGAAATAGAACCCGGCGCCGCTTTTATTGCTTACTTTTTTCCAAGGATAGCCGTATATGACGATATTGATGGCTGGAACAAGATCCCATATACGGGTACACAGGAATTTTACAATGATTTCTGCCATTTTTCAGTTGCGATTACAGTTCCCGCCAGGTATGCAGTGTGGGCGACAGGTGATCTGAAAAACGGGAAGGATGTTTTAAGCTCCGATTGCTACCAGCGTTTGCAACAAGCTGAGAAAAATGACGCGATCATTTCAATTATTGATAGCACTGACCTGCGCACAGGGAATGTAACTTCCGCAATTAACGCCGAAAATACCTGGCATTTTGATGCGGACGATGTTACCGACTTTGCATTTGCAGTCAGCGATCATTATATGTGGCAATCATCTAGCCTGGTCGTAGATCCAAGGACGAACAGGAGAACCCGGGTTGATGCTGTCTTCAACCCGAAACATAAAGACTATTTCCATGTAGCCAGCGATGCCAGGAAAACAGTGGAGGCAATGAGCTATGTCTTCCCCGGCTGGCCTTTTCCATATCCGCATGAGACCGTGTTTGACGGATTGGACCAGATGGAATACCCGATGATGGTAAATGATAACCCGATAGAAGACCGGGCTGAGAGTATCGAGCTCACCGACCACGAGATATTTCACACGATGTTCCCGTTTTATATGGGTATCAATGAGACTAAGTATGCCTGGATGGATGAAGGTTGGGCTACTATCGGCGAATGGCTGATTTCGCCGATGATCGATAGCAGCCTGGTGGATCTTTATGGCGTGGCGCCTTATGCAAATACTGCCGGGGCAGAGATTGACCTGCCAATTACAACGCTGAGCACAGAACTGAACCAGGGTTATTTTACCAATTCTTATCCAAAGCCAGGAATGGGTTATTTGTATATAAAGGACTATCTCGGTGATTCACTGTTTAAGAAAGCATTGCATTATTATATCAGCCAATGGCATGGCAAACACCCCATGCCCAATGATTTTTTTTATTGCATGAATGCAGGCTCTGGTAAAAATCTCAATTGGTTCTGGAAGAAATGGTTCTTTGATAATGGCATTCCCGACCTGGCTATTAGTTCCGTAAAAAAGAATGGTAATAAATTATCTATAGTCGTTGCCAATAAAGGCGGCAAACCTGTCCCTGTTGATCTTGTTGTTCATTATACCGATAAGAATGTCGATAAAATCCATCGCAGCATTGGCGTTTGGGAAAAGGGGAGTAGTAGCACTACTATCAATTTTGTTCCCGCCAAACCTGTAACAAAAATTGTATTAACAGCCCCACATACATCCGATAGCAATCCAAAGGATAATGTTTACGAGATGAAATGAGAACAATTTGAGAATTTGGAAATTTGAGAATTTGAAAATGCGAGACTCAGAAACTTTGCGTATCGTGGTGTTAAAGAGCGCATTTTCAAATTTTCAATTAGCCCATTACCACATTAAATCGGCAGACTGTTGATCGCAGTCATCGTATAGTTTCTAGGTAAAAGCCGCATCGCCACCGCATTTCATGCAAATTCTGGGAGTACGGTATCGTTGATATTTGTAATGATAATATCTTTTGCCCGTTAACAATTTTCAATCAAATCGGTTTGTTAATGAAAGGTCGGCGGCAACGCGGGCCTTTCCGGTTTTATGACCTTCATTAGTCGTGATGGTCATGACTAATCTTCCTGAGCATAATCCTTTAATGGTAACCAAATGAAAAAATAGGTAGTTTTCCTTAAACAGTAAAACTTCTAACAGATGTAATGAGGCTGAATTAGAAAACGAAATAAATTAGCTGGTCAACAATTTTAATCGAATCGGTTTGTTACAACAAAGGAGCCTCTACAGATGGCTCTTTTGTTTTTTAGGGACAAGAAAGGCCACAGAGAACCGCCGAGGTCACGCGGAGAGCCACAGAGTTATTTGACATCTTATTCATTCATCTCCGTCGTTCTCTGCGTATTCTCCGTGGCCCTCTGTGGGCTATTCTCTTCAATCGGAGTTCCGCAGCCGCTTTACACAATTAGATAAAGACCGGAGGTGATGATAAGTTTCTTTCCAGATATGACCTTTCAGTGCGGTTTTTCTCTCGGGACGTGTATCAAGTCCTTCCTCGTACCAATCGCCATATTTGTGATCAATCATATAAGTTTGTATGTATCGCCACATTAGTTTGAATTTTTCAAAATACTGCATCGGGTCCCGGGGAAAATGATCCGCCATCAACAGCAAAGTATTCAGACCTTCCGCCTGCGACCACCAGTTCTTGCTATCCCTGATAATTGTGATCTCTTTTTTCCACTTGAAATAATATCCTTCATCAAAGAAGCCGCCCAATTTATTATCCCACCCATTCCGCAAAGCGTGATCCACCATACGTTTCGCGATCCTCATCGTCACCGTATCGTTACGGAGCCCGAGAGCATGTGAAGCTTCAAGCATCAGGTAGGCCGTTTCTACATCATGCCCGAATGAAACATGATCTATATAACGATGTTGCAGGATCACCGCCTCTGAAGAGTCACGGAATGATACGGGCGTCCAGTCAGGTTGCAAGAATAAGGTAAGATTCCCCCGATCGGTCGTGATCACATCGCGGATAAGCAACAACATTTCCAGCAACCTTTCTTTAACTAATGGGTCGGGCCATATACTATACAGTTCAGTGAATGCTTCCAGCAAATGGATCGAGCTGTTTTGATCTTTATACCCGATGGTTGAGACAGATGGAGTGGCCGCAGTTCGTTTCAAAGGAGAGCCATCCAACTGCAGGTTTTGATAATATCCTTTGTAAAGCGGGTCATGGCAGTGTTTCTCAAGCCACAAAAAACAATTCCTGGCCAGGTTCAACGCATTTGTATCCCCGGAAGCCCTGAACCAGGTAGCCGATGCATAAATTCCAAAAGCATTTCCATATGTCGTCTTTTCGGTGCTGTCTTTTAAATTTCCTTTACGGTCAACCAGAGTGAAAAAGCCTCCATGAATCTTATCCCACATCACATCCTGCAAAAAAGCGAAACCCTGCCGCGCACATTCTTTGTAGTAAGTAACGGAAGGGTATAAGCCCGAGGCTATCGCATTAGACCATACATGACGGGCCTGGGTGACGATCATTTTATCCTGTGGACCTGTCGGCTGGAAATCGTAGGTAAATGTGCTGAGAAACCCTCCATACAGGCTGTCAGTATTTTTTGGATACCAGCAATTCAGTAGCTCGGTTCGGATGGACCTGTCCATTGCATCCGCCAATTGCAATCTCAGTTTTAAGGACGTATTATTCTTACCGGCTGGCTGTGCGGCACTGATCGAAGTGATGAATAACAGGCTGGCCCAAGAGAGGATTTTCATGTTTAGGAAAACTTTCATGCTTAAAGGTAGCATTCTGGCTTTTCGGATTAATCTCACAATTTTTTAATAAATGCGTGTCACAAATACACTTAATTTGCCGGCAGTTAGTTTGGCATTATAAAATATGTAATGCTGATAGGGCCCGTTTCTACGGGCCCTTTATTTTTGCACTGATCCCGGTCTGCCTCTGTGCCTTCTTTTACCCGGATCCTGTTCCCGGTAGCCTGGCTTTTACGGCGTTTGCCGGTGTGGCAGGCAACGGTCTCGTTCCCAAAGGCTAAACACCTTCACAAAAAGTGAAAAACCTTTTCAAATTTTTCACCGGCCGTGACAGATTCTCGGTTCGAATCCCTACCTTTGCCGTCCTAAATTTCAAAACCGTTATGGCCAGAGTTTGTCAGGTTACAGGTAAAGTTCCGGTAGGTGGACATAAAGTGTCGCACTCAAATATCAAGACCAAGCGTCGGTTTCTGCCTAACCTCCAGAAAAAGCGTTTTTACCTCGCCGAGGAAGATAAATGGATCACCCTGAAGTTGACTACGGATGCAATGCGTACTATCAACAAGAGAGGCTTATATGTTGTAGTGAAAGAATTAAGGGCGCAGGGACAGCATATTTAACCTGATTTTCAGTAGCTAATTATCTAATAAGGAAATTAAAATACAATGGCAAAGAAAG
>DASSFT010000011.1:0-3422 GCA_035694045.1 Chitinophagaceae bacterium | reverse complement strand
GTGTCCTCGTAAATAAACGAAGCTTCCAACTCTGTTTGTAAATAGTTATCCGGCGAATGGGCAAAACCCTGCTGGGCTTTTCTCTTGGCATATAATTTTATGAGGTCAAACGCGATCTCTTTGACCTTGGCCTTTGTCTTGTCCTTGAGCTTGTTCCATACTTCGCTGCCAAGCTTGTTGACCTTGGGCACACTGCCTTCCTTGCCGGTATACTTAGCGATCTTATGAAGCGAATTGATATTTACATATAAGATATCGCTGTCCTTGTAGATGATCCGTACAGCCTCCTGTAATCTTCCATTCACTTCTATCTTTTGAAGACCGCTGTAAACTCCCACGCCATGATCAATATGTGTTACAAAATCACCCGGTTGCAGTTCCCTGAGCGTACGAAGTGTAAGTGCCTTGTTCTTGTTATAAGCCTGTTTTACCCGGTATTTATGATAACGCTGGAAGACCTGGTGGTCGGTATAGCAAACAATCTTCAGGTCTTCATCAATAAAGCCCTCGTGAATCGAAGTAGTAACCGGCTCAAAGACGATATCGGCTTTCAGGTCTTCAAATATGGTGCGTAGCCGTTCAAGTTGCTTTGGATTTTCGGCAAATATGTACAGCCCGTACTTCTTGTTCTCCCAGGCTTTCAGGTCCCGGATCAGCAAATCAAACTGCCGGTTAAACGCAGGTTGTTCTTTTGTATGAAATTCAATTTCAAACTGGCTGGCATCATGTGAGCGCTGGTAGCCAAATTCTACAACATGTCGGGGTATCAGTTGGCTGAGAAAGGCATCCGCTGTAATAAAATCTTCGGCTTTTATCTCTTTCTTCAGAAGGCTTTCCTCTTCTTCCTGGCTTCTATATCCCCCGGTGCGTGTCTTCTGTCCGGCCTGTTGATTCCTCGTTTCTTCGTCGAATTTGATAAACACTGACAGGTCCTCTTCACAATCCCTGAGCCGTTCTTTACACCAGTCCTGGTCCTGGATCCAGACCACGGTATTCTCAGGCAGGAACTCAAGCAGGGATATCTTTTGTTCATCACTGAACTGTGTGTCTACGTTTGGTATGATACTTACCTGCAGCAGTTTTCTTTCGCTGAGCTGAGTTTCCGGGTCCACAATTCGGATGGAATCAACATCATTGCCGAACAACTCGATACGGTAAGGTTTTTCATTCCCAAAGGAATAGATATCGAGAATACCGCCGCGAATGGCAAATTGCCCCGGTTCATATACAAAATCAGTTCTTTCGAATCCATAGTCAGCAAGCTTCAGTAAAATACTGCTCACATCCAGAACATCCCCTGTTTTAATATGAATGATATTGGAAGAAAGAACATTCGGAACTACCACTTTTTCAAACAGGGCCTCGGGATAGGTTACAATTACTTTTTTGCTTACGTTGATGGAGGTTGAACTGCCGCCGGCAATTTTTGTCAGCGCCTCTGTCCTCAGCATTACATGGGATGAGTTCAGCAGTTTATAGTTCTTCCTGTTTTTGAATGAAGAAGGAAAATAAAATATATCCAGCGCCTCGGTAAGGTTCTCTAAGGTATTATGAAAATAAGCGGCTTCTTCGCCGTCGTTAAGAATGATCAGGTGATTTAGCTGGGCACAGGCGGGGTGCAGGAAAGTAGCGCCTACGGTAAATTGAGAGGAGCTTCCTTTCAGGTTTTTGAGGTAAATTTTTTGGGGCTGGGAAAAAGAGAGCCTGTCCGCCAATTGAAAAAGGCGGGGGTTATTCTGAAACTGCATCAACAAATCCTGACTCATAAAATCCGAACAGCAAAATTAAGCATAAGCCAGGTACCCGGAAAGATAATTTCACTGTTAATTATGGTGGAATCATCACTCGAGAATGATTTCACCCACGTCCAGGATATGATTCTGTTTTACTTCCAGGTTGCCGATAGATACATTTTTAAACGGAGGTTTTGCGCTTACCAACAGCTTATAGACACCTGGTTTTACCTGCCGTGAGAAATTGCCCCAAACAACCGGTGTTTTCAATGTGTCTTTTGCGCGAATCAACCAGATAGTTTCACAGGCTTCCGCCGGTGAAATCTTCCCGGTAATGGAAGTTGGTTGTGGTCGAGGGTAGGGTTCGATTCGAAAAGAGAAAGGATTGGTAACGATAAGGGCGGCAATGAAACAGGCAAAAATTCCTTTTTTCATGACCAGGGTTTCGAAGAAGTGCCCAAGTTATATGCCAATCGCTGTCTTGTGAATAAATGCCGTTATTTCACGCAACGACGCCACGACGCGACGAAATCATGCTGTTAAACCTAAATCATTGAGCTGTTGTCCTGCAATTTGGCTGGATCGCGAAAACTAAACTTCAGACTTGGCGGGTACCTAACTTTCTATAAATTCGCCGATTAACACACAGTTTAGTAATTTACCGTTTAAATTGACTGCATGGCCCTTCAACCCTGGCGCAAAGGCACAGTAATACGAATCGATGATCATACTCCTTCTACCAAACGGTTCTGGATCGAAGTTCCCGAAGTCAATTCATTCGATTTTACGCCCGGGCAATTTGTGACATTCGACTTACCCATCCATGAGAAAATAAATAAAAGGGTAAGAAGCTATTCCATTGCCAGTTGGCCTGATGGCGGGAATGTCTTTGAACTGGTAATTGTTTACCTGGAAGGAGGCGCCGGCACTCATTATCTTTTCAAGGAAGTAAATATTGGCAGTGAGCTGACCTTTCGCGGGCCGCAGGGCGTATTTACCCTTAAGGAAGAAGACCTGCAAAAAGATATTTTTTTTATTTGCACCGGCACGGGTGTCGCGCCGTTTCGCAGCATGGCTCATTATCTCAAACTGCATAATATTCCACACAAAGACATCTATCTTATATTCGGTACACGTACAAAAACGGACCTGCTATACTTCGATGAGCTGACGCAACTGGAGAAAGATCTGCCGGGTTTTCATTATTTACCTACACTTTCCCGCGAAGACTGGGAAGGACGCAAAGGCTATGTACATGCGATCTACGAGGAACTTTGTGCCGGAAGACAACCCGCCAGTTTTTTTCTCTGCGGTTGGAAGAACATGATAGATGAGGCCAAGAAGAGGATTACGGATATGGAATATGATAAGAAAGCGATTCACCAGGAACTTTATGGTTAATATTTTGAATGTTGAATGAATGGCTCCTATTTCATAATTCATCATTCATAATTCTAACTTATATTCGTAAAAATCAATTTCTATGGGTGCCGCTTCACTCATTCTCTTAATGATTTCCGCCGTAGCCTTCTCCGGGATCGCAATTCTTATCTCGAAATTTGTGTTAAAGGCGACAACCAACAAACAGAAGGGCGAACCTTACGAATGTGGCATTCCCACTCAGGGACCCAGCTGGATACAGTTTAATGTGGGTTATTATTTGTTTGCCCTGATCTTCCTGATATTTGA
>DASSFT010000010.1:0-14755 GCA_035694045.1 Chitinophagaceae bacterium | reverse complement strand
CGGATACCGATGAAGATATCGAATGGTTAAGCGGCAAAATCGTTAACCTGCGCATATTCGACGATGAAAACGGCGTAATGAATGTATCGGTTATTGATAGGCAGGGAGAAATATTGCTGGTGAGTCAATTTACCCTGCATGCGTCCACCAAAAAAGGAAACCGACCAAGTTATATAAGGGCCAGCAAACCCGATATCGCTATACCACTCTACGAAAAGATGGTCCTGCAGCTTTCGAAGGACCTGGGTCAACCGGTGAAAACCGGCATATTCGCCGCAGATATGAAAGTGGAGTTGTGCAACGAAGGGCCCGTCACCATTGTCATTGATACTAAGAACAAAGAGTAATGATCCTTTCCATTAAACCTGTTTTCCTGTTCCTGGTCGTTTCGGCCGTCATTTTACGGGTGGCTGGTCCGTGTAACTGTGGCAAGAATGTCTGCGATAGCGACTATCGCGGGGTCACGCCGGGAATCAATTTTAAACTTAAAAACCAAAACACAGGAGCTGATATCCTGATGTATACCGGCAGTTTGCAGCCGGCCCCGGACAGCATCAAATTAAAAAACGCGGCGACCGGGCAATTTTATTCTCTTTTTATTTCGTTGGGAGTAAATGAGTCATTGGTTCGATCGAACGAGTACATTAGACCGCCAAATACCGTGGATTCATTGATATTTTATTTCGGCAGTTCGATACCGGATACGCTGGTGGTCCGAAATGGCCTCGTTGATAGTTGGAGGGGAGATGAATGCCCGACTGTAAAGGACGCCGACATTACGAAAGTCACATTAAGGAACCAGGTGCTGTTCGATAGCACCGCCGGTGACGCGGTATTTACCTTAAGAAAGTAGCAAACTAATTACTGGACCCCGATCTTTTCTGTAAATGGCTTCATGCCATCCAGGTGGATCATCACAAAAAAATACTTCTCGCTCACATTAATATTAAAAGTATATGAAGATGCATTTATTTCCTGCTGTTCAACAATGCGGTGACCGCTGGCTGTCCAGACCATAATGCTTTTGATATTTTTCCCGCTCTTAATTGTTATTTGCTTGCCTGAAGTGAGGATTTTATACGGTTTAGGCTCTTTGGGAGAACCCGGCAAGGGTTGCGAATAGGACAACACCGATAAACAGGCGACAACGATAACTGTCATGAGTCTACGGACAACACTCATAGAATATGGTATTAAATGAATTGGTTTTATAGCTTCAAAAGGTAGTCGAAATGGGGACGGGTCGCTAAAACGACAAGATTCATGCTATATTGCAATTATTCTCTAAAAACTTTGTTATGACTATTGCCAATGCCCAGCAACAGGTGGATCAATGGATCAAAACAGTTGGTGTCAGGTATTTCAGTGAACTGACGAATATGGCTATTCTTACAGAAGAAGTGGGCGAGTTGGCCCGCCTCATGGCCCGTAAGTATGGCGATCAATCATTCAAAGAATCTGATAAAGGCAAAGATCTTGGAGATGAAATGGCTGATGTGTTATGGGTATTGATCTGCCTGGCCAACCAGACCGGCGTTGACCTGACCGATGCCCTACATAAGAATTTCGAAAAGAAAAACAAAAGGGACACAGAAAGACATCAACAGAATGAAAAGCTGAAATAAAAGGCATCGCGATCCGGGCCCAGGCAAATTCTTAGCTCTGACAAGTAGTTACCGCTTCTTGCTATGGTCGATGACAAAATATTTTATGCCTGCCCCAAGCAAACCCAGGATAAGAAAGATATAACCGAAATAGTATATCCAAAGTCCACGGACCGACAGAATGCCAATTCCTAAAATAATAAAACAAACACTTGCCATATACCACAATGAGAACTCTCTTGACGAGCTATCCGCCTTTGGCCCTTCAACACTGAATAATGCATCGTTGATTTCGTTGGCCGAATACCCCTCATTGGCCAGGTCGTTTATCAATTCCCCCTGGGGATATCCGCTCTTCAGCTTTCTTTTTATTTCAATTATTTTTTGTGGAGGGATCATCATCTTGCAGTCTGTTCCAACTGGAAGATAATACAGTTTCGACTCTGGTCATAAATTTCAGTTCTGCTATCTTTGCCGCCTATGGCAAACGATAGTAATAAGTTCCAGGCGATAATTTCCCATTGCAAAGAATATGGCTTCATTTTCCCGTCCAGCGAAATTTATGACGGGTTGCAGGCGGTTTATGATTACGGCCAATGGGGCAGCGAGCTTAAAAAAAATATCAAGGACTACTGGTGGGATAGCATGACCCGTATGCATGAAAACATTGTCGGTATCGACGCGGCCATTTTCATGCACCCGACCACCTGGAAAGCCAGCGGGCATGTTGACAATTTCAACGACCCGATGATCGACAACAAAGACAGCAAGAAAAGATATCGCGTGGATCACCTGATCGAAGGCCATGCCGAAATGATGGAAAAAGACGGGAGGGTTGACGAATCCAAAGCCCTGCTCGAATCTATGGACAAGCTGCTGGCCAAAGATGATTTTGAAGGACTGAGAAAACTGATATCGGACTATGGTATCAAATGCCCGATAAGTAACACCGGCAACTGGACAGAGATCCGCCAGTTCAACTTGATGTTCTCTACCGAGTTTGGTTCAACGGTTTCGTCGGATGACGAAAACAACAAGGTTTATTTAAGGCCTGAAACCGCCCAGGGGATCTTTGTCAATTTTTTGAATGTGCAGAAGACGGGGAGGATGAAAATTCCGTTTGGTATAGCACAGATCGGCAAAGCTTTTCGCAATGAAATTGTGGCCAGGCAATTTATCTTTCGGATGCGGGAGTTTGAGCAGATGGAGATGCAGTTCTTCTGCAGACCGGGAACACAGAAGGAATGGTTTGAATTCTGGAAAACCGAAAGAATGAAATGGCATCTCAGCCTGGGAACTCCCGAATCAAAATACCAATGGCATCCCCATCTTAAACCCGCTTTCTATGCAGACAATGCAGGGGATATTGAGTATGAATTCCCGATAGGATTTAAAGAGGTGGAGGGTATACATAGCCGGACCGACTATGACCTGACCCAGCACCAGCAGTTCAGCAGAAAAAAAATGCAGTATTTCGATAACGATATCGACCCGGCTACAGGGAAGGCTTATGGGAACTATATTCCTTACGTAATTGAAACTTCTATCGGCCTCGACAGGATGTTCCTGCTGGTGATGAGTAACGCCTACACGGAAGAAGATCTTAGTACTCCTGAAAAACAGGATAGCCGTGTAGTATTAAAATTCCCAACCAGGCTCGCTCCCATGAAGCTGGCTGTATTGCCCCTGGTAAAAAAAGATGGACTGCCCGAAATAGCCAGGAAGATCATGGATGATTGCAAAATGCATTTCCGCTGTTTCTATGAAGAAAAAGATACGATCGGTAAGCGCTATCGTCGCATGGATGCGATTGGAACCCCGTTTTGTGTTACGGTAGACCAGCAAACAAAGGAAGATAATACTGTCACCATCCGCTATCGCGATACGATGAAACAGGAAAGAGTGCCGCTTGATAAAATAAAAGAGATTGTTTTAAAAGAAATAAATAGCTAATTTTCTATTAATCAATCGGCAAATGAAAGGTACAGGCTTGCTTTTCTTATGTTTTTTAAGTGGCATTTGCCTTGGAAACACTTTCAATGATAGCTCGCTGCTGATACGGCCCCACTTTAAGTTCGGCGAAACAAAAACCTACCTGGTTACCGAGGAAATGAAAGCGGGTGAACTGCTACCGGCCAAATCCACCAGCCTATTCAGGGTGAGTTTTTCTGTACTTGATACCACGGGCGGATTTACCATCGCCTATACGGTTAAATTATTAAAGACTACGAATACCCGGCTGGTCCTGTCCTCTGTTGTTGCCAGGATATCCGACAACATACAATTTATCTACAAGGTCGGGAAAGACGGCTGGGTGACTCACCTGGTAAATGACTTTGATGTTCAAAAAAAACTGATCATGTCTCTGGATAGCCTGGTGAAGCAGGAAAACTATCAGGGAAATGACATGATATTGATGTATCATTTACTGAAAGGCCTGATCAAAAAAGATGGTGTGGCAATTTGCCTGGCACCGCTTATGCTATTTAATAATATTTTTCGTCAAGCTGAATTCAGGAGATCTAAAGACTTCACAGCGGGTCACGGCATGAGTATTTTAAACGAGCGAAAACTACCCGGGGTCTTGATCACTCAATTAAAGAGTATTCGGCGAGAAGAAAACTATGCCAAAGTAAAGCTGGATTTCAAGGCTAATCGTGATTCTTCCGCAGAAAAGTTCATACCGGCTTTCCAGGAAATTTACATAAGCCTGATGGGTAAACCTTTTAAAACAGCAGATCTGCCCAAGGAAATGCGACGTGATGATTTTGAAAGCGAATATGAAATTATGCTTGAAGAAGGCTGGCCCAGGAAAATATCTGACAGGACTGTTCAATTCTATCTTGACAGGTTCGCTACAAAAATGACGATGATCCTGGTGGATGAGTAAGGCTAGTCTTATCCCGCTCCTTTCATACATTTGTTTAATTCGTTTTTAAAGCATCAATTATCTTTGATTAAGTATTCTTTTATGACCGCAGAAGAAATAGCCCGCTTACGCAAAGATTATTCCTTGCATTCATTGAACGAAGGCGAAGTCGCTTCATCGCCCATCGAGCAGTTTGAACGCTGGTGGACTGATGTAGAACGTTCCCAGATCATCGAAATGAATGCAATGACCCTCGCCACCATTGGCGAAGATAATTTTGCAGATGCCCGAACGGTCTTACTGAAAGGTTTTGATAAACGGGGTTTTGTTTTTTTTACCAATTATAACAGCGCTAAAAGCCGTGAGCTCGATTTTAACCCGACCTGCTGTCTTTTATTTCACTGGAAAGAACTGGAACGCCAGGTGCGGATCAAAGGAATTGCCGAAAAGATCTCACAGGGGGAAAGCGAAGAGTATTTCAATACCCGCCCGGAAGGAAGTAAAATAGGGGCCTGGTCTTCGCCTCAAAGCGAAGTGGTAGAAAGCAAACGCTGGCTCGAAGAAGCATTTAATCATTATGCAGAAAAATTCAAAACAGAAAAATTAAACAAGCCGCCACATTGGGGTGGATTCCGGGTCAATCCGGTAAAGATCGAATTCTGGCAGGGACGGCCCAATCGCATGCATGATCGCATCCTCTATACCGAAACAACTCCCGGCAACTGGAAGATTGAAAGACTGGCTCCCTAAATTCAGACACCGAACTGAGACAAATGATGATCGAGATGCTTCCAGGTGCCTTTGCTCCATTGCTCCCTGGTTAGCCTGCCGAAGAATGTATGAGTTTCGTTCACAATACTGGCTTCGCTGAAATTGCTTACGATTACCAGCAGTTTTTGTTTTTCTGTTTCAAAATCCCTTTCGCTACCCGTCATTACAAAAGAAGGATCGGTTGGGAGGTTTCGTTTAAAAGGCTTTTCATTATAAATTATTGATTTCACCATCGGTCCAACTATTCTTCCAAACAGCGTTCTCTTTAATTTTTGACTGCCATCGGCAACACCGATTGGAACCTGTAAGTGGGCGAGCATCTGGCTGACATTCATTTTGCCCCATAGCGGTTTTGATTCTGGCGTCAGCTTGCTGATACGTACAATGATCTCCTGTTTAACAACGGGGTCGAACAAATTCTTTATTTCCATATAGCGGGTTATCTTTTTTGTTCGAAATAAGGAATATCGTCCTTACTTATGTCTTCTTTTTGCTCCCAGTAAGCCAGTGTTACCACTCGCCCATCTTTTGTCTTCAATAACCGCCCGAAAATCGCATTGGTCGGGTTAAAAGCAACATTTGTTACGCCAATTGTAAATGTTTCAGGTGCGGGAGCAGTGGGTTCAGGATTTGGTGCTGGTGCGGGAAGTTCGCCTTCACCAACAGCTGCGGGTTTCGGCGCAGGTGCGGGCCTGGGGGGCGGGGAGGGCACAATCACAACAGTGAAATGATTGAACTCTAACAATTGCTTTAGGAACTCTACTCTCTCTTTGCCTGCATTCTTTTCCACTATCGAGCATTTTACTCCATTCAGTTCCTCAAACTCATGATTTTTATTAATTGCCATGATGATAAGAAATCCGAGTATTGAATTTCGTCCCGATCCTTCGTTTCACCCAGGACTATCGGGATTAAACGCTTCGGATTTTATTTCAATAGTGAATAAATATAATTATAAGCTCCGCTCATCAGCCCTGTAAGAACAATGCCCCCCGTACAGATCAGCATAGCGATCTTCGGAGACAAAGATGGATGAATTTTTTCTATTGGGTTCTCATTGTCATCCATGAATATGGCTTTAACTACTCTTAGATAATAATAAAGCGAGACCACCATGTTTAGCGCGGCAATCGTGATCAACCAGTAATTTCCTTTACCTGCGCCTGCCAGCAGCAGGAAGAACTTGCCAAAGAAACCCGCAGTAGGAGGAACACCGGCCAAAGAAAATAAAGCAATCGCCAATACCCAGCTCAAAAGGGGATTTGTTTTGTAAAACCCTTTGTAATCGTCAACGCCCTCTCTGCCTGTTGCAGCGCTGACCAGGGAGATAACACCAAAAGCAGCCAGGTTCGAGAAAACATAGATCATCACAAAAAAAATCACTGAAGCACTGCCTTCTACCGACTCGCCGGTGATACCAATAAGAATAAAACCTACCTGGGCTATGGAAGAAAAAGCGAGGAAGCGTTTCATATTCTGCTGGCGTAAAGCAAAAAGATTGCCGATGACCATCGTCAATACCGAGATAAGGAATAGCATTTTATACCAGCTATCATCAAGCCCCTGGAACACATTGTAGAGAACAGAAACAAGTACAAATAACACAGAACCTTTGGAAATGACAGATAAGTAAGAGGTCACCGCGACCGGCGAACCTTCATACACATCAGCTGTCCAAAGGTGAAACGGCACAGCCGAGATCTTAAAGCCAAAACCTGCCAGTAAAAGAATAAATGAGAAAACCTGTAACGAGTTTTGAGAAGTAAGCTGCCCTGCTATCTCGCTAAAGTTCAAAGTACCGGTGGCCCCGTACAACATCGAAATGCCAAACAAAAGCAAGCCGGATGAAAAAGCGGAAGACATAATATATTTCATAGCGGCTTCTGAGGAATGTCTTTTTTCCAGGTCAAAGTTCGCCATTGCTGCCAGGGGAATGCTGGAAAGCTCCAGCCCCAGGTAAAACATCAGCAGGTTATTACTTGACAGCATGAAGAACATACCAAGCAATGTGCAGAGCATCAGCATAAAAAACTCCGGTACATGTTTATTCTGTTTCAACCAGGTATACGACTGCAGGGATATGATAAATGTTCCCAGGTTCAGAATGTTCTTTTCAAATGTCAGCAGTTCACTTGTCCGGAACATATCGCCAAAAAGCGTTCCTGTGCGGATATAAAAAAAGCCGGATGCCAGGTTAATAAAGAGAAGAATATTGATAACGGTCAGCAAAGTTTCAATCTTCCATTCTTTTCCTGATAATTTGATAAAAAGAAGAATAAAGATGATCGCAGTCACCACCAGCTCTTGTTTCATTAATACGAGAAAATCGTTTGCCATGCTGCTTTTTCCGTTTTTAATTACCCACTACCCTGTTGATTGCGTTCATAATTACATCGGTTCCGGGGTTTATCAATTCTGTCAGGTAGAAAGGTAAAATGCCGATTGCCAGGATCCCCACGATCAGTAAACCCGCGGCGAGTTTTTCATTCCATCCAGCATCCTTTAATCGGAGATACTCATTATTTCTTACCGGTCCCATGATCGCCGACCCAATGACTCTCAGGATATAAACCGCGGTGACCACGATGGACGCGCAGGCGATAATCGTGGCGATACGGTAGAATATATCGGTTTTCTCCCAGGAGCCCATAAACACAGTCATTTCTGCGACAAACCCACTGAGCCCGGGCAAGCCGAGCGAACACAAACCGGCGATTACAAACACGGTTGAAATAAATGGCATCATCTTCATCAATCCTCCCAGTTGTGCTACCTGCCTGGAATGGGTACGATCGTATATCATTCCAATGGCAGCAAAGAAAAGGGCCGTCATCAATCCATGCGACACCATTTGTATCACAGCGCCATTGATCGCAGTCCTGGTTAATATGCCAATGCCCAGTAGAATAAAACCGCAATGGCTCACCGATGAATATGCATTGATATATTTAAGGTCGGTCTGCATCATCGTAGCGAATGCACCGTATAAAATGGCGATACAGGCGAGTACAATAATTATGGTGGAATATTCTTTAGCCGCTTCCGGCATTAAGAAAGTTGCTACGCGGAGGCATCCATATCCTCCCAGCTTCATGGAAATACCAGCCAGGAACATTGAGGCAGCGGTGGGAGCTGAGGAATGCCCGTCAGGCACCCAGGTATGAAATGGAAATAATGCTGTGAATATCCCGAAACCCACAAAAGCGAAAGGGAAAAAAACTCTTTGCGCCCCGATAGGTATTTGCTGGTTGGCTACATCAAAGAGATCGAATGAATGAGCTCCATTGACGGTAGTATTGAAATACAAGCCTGCCAGTCCCACGAAGACAAGCGCGGAACCACCCATTAGCATCAGGGCGAGTTTCATCGCGCTGTATTCTTTTTTACCACTGCCCCAAATACCGATGAGCAGGAACTTGGGAATGACCGCCAGCTCGAGGAAGAAGAACAACGTGAAAAGATCGAGCGAGATAAAGAAACCATATGCGCCGAGGCTAAGGAAAATCAATAGAAAGAAAAACTCCTTGTACATCTTTTCCATTTTCCAGGACACCAGCACACCCGCTATCACCACGAAAGCCGTCATCAGGATCATTGCGACCGAGATGCCGTCGACACCAACATGATAATTGATGCCGAGTGGCCTGTACCAGACGTATCCATCTTCAAAAAGGAATGCCGCGTTTTTACCTCCTGACCGTTCCGTACGGTATAAATAAAATAAGGCCAGGCACAATAGCAGTTGAAGAGCCGAACCAGCCAGGGCAATCGTCCTGACCTGTTTCAATCCCCTTGCCAGAAGGATTCCCAATAAAGTGATAAAAGGCAGTATGATTAGTAGCGATAAGTTCATGAGATAATTGCAAGACTCCTATTTCTAATTTCGTATTTCATATTTTGGATTTATTTCCATAGGTAAAGGAAGATCATCGCCAAAACAATAATGCCTCCGAAAAAATATAAAGCATACCCCTGCACTTTCCCGGACTGGATTCCTTTAATCATCACCGAGACCTTCCCCGTCGTCCACGCGATGCCGTTCATGGCGCCGTCAACGATATTGCGGTCGATCCAGGCTGCGGGGCGGCCGATGAGATTAAAAATAATTTTCTTTGTAATGAACATATATATTTCATCAATATAAAATTTGCGGTAAGCCGTTTTGTATAAACCGCCCAGAGCTGTTGCGATCCTTGATGATCTCTCGCTTTCCTTTTTATACAACCACAGAGCCAGCAGGATACCGCCAATACCTAAAGCCACTGGAGCAATTGAAAATACCGGATCAAAATGCGATTCGAGTGGTATGCCATCAGCGGAAACATATTTTCCAAAAGGGATAAAACCAGCGAAAAGAGTGCAGGCGCCGAGAATGATTAATGGCATTTTCATGGAGACCGTCCCCTCATGAAGATGGGTCTCACCCAAAGACGAAGAGCTAGTCCTCCAAAAGATCGAAAAGTATAAACGAAACATGTAAAAAGCAGTCAGACCCGATGTGAACAGGGCAATACCGTAAACGAGTTTGTTGGAATGATAAGCGGCCAATAAAATCTCTTCTTTGCTAAAAAAACCAGCGAAAGGTGGGATACCAGCTATTGCAAGACAGGCGATAAGAAAGGTCAGGTGGGTGATAGGCATGTATTTTCTCAATCCTCCCATATCTTTCATCTCGTTGCTGTGGATCAGGTGAATGACGGCGCCGGCCCCGAGAAACAGCAAGGATTTAAAGAATGCATGGGTAAAAAGATGAAACATAGATGCCGTGTATCCAAGTTCAGCTTCTCCTGTATAGCCGGATACTCCGAGGGCAAACATCATGTAGCCGATCTGTGACATAGTTGAATAAGCAAGTATTCTTTTGATATCTGTCTGGGTACAGGCAATGATAGCTGCAAGAAGGGCCGAAATCAACCCGACAAATGTTACAATATTCAGAGCCGCCTGGGTAAGTGTAAATAATGGAAATAGCCTTGCTACGAGGTACACACCTGCTACTACCATGGTGGCAGCATGGATCAGGGCTGAAACGGGAGTGGGTCCCTCCATGGCATCGGGAAGCCAGATATGCAGGGGAAACATGGCCGATTTGCCCGCACCACCGATAAACACCAGGGTCAATCCCCAGGTAAGAGCGCTGATTCCAAAAAATGAAGCAGTGGTGATTGTCGTCAGTTCAGTTGAATTGATGTTTTCGACCAGCGTTTTGATATCAAGCGAATTCCCATAATACGCAAGGATAAGAATGCCGATGAGGAATCCCAGGTCGGCGAATCGTGTCACGACGAATGCTTTTTTGGCTGCGGCAACAGCGGATGGTTTGTCGTAATAAAAACCGATCAGCAGGTACGATGAAACACCCACCAGCTCCCAGAACATATATACCTGGAAAAGATTGGTTGAAACCACCAGGCCCAGCATGGAAAAAGTAAACAAAGCAAGAAAAGCATAATAGGTGGCGAATCTCTCTTCACCTTTCATATAGCCGAGGCTAAAGATGTGGACCATCAGGGAAACGAAGGTTACCACAACCAGCATCATCACCGAAATCGGGTCGAGAATGATGCCCATGTCAATGGACATATTACCTGAAAACGAGAGCCAGGTATATTTTACGGCGGTGATAGGTTGATAGACGCCATCTACTTTTCCATTCACAAAAAAATACTGGTAGGCTGTGTACAGGGCAAGACCCGTTGAAACCAGTAGTAACAGCGTGCCGATGACGCCTGAAGATTGTTTAAAGTATTTTCTTCCAAACAGTCCCAATATAGTAAAACCCGCCAGCGGTATCAGCGGAATAAGTGCTATATATGATGAATAACTCATTTTATCGGTTTGTCCCAAAGTCTCCCCTTGGGGAGATTTAGAGGGGCCATTAATATCTCATTTCACTCGCGTCTTCCACATCAATTGACCGGTGACTGCGGTAAAGATTGATGATGATCGCTATTGCTATCGCTGCTTCTGCTGCTGCAATGGCAATAATGAATATGGTAAAAAAGATACCGTCTAATTTTTCAGGGTAGAGATATTTATTAAAAACCACGAAGTTGATGTTCACGCTATTCAGAATAAGCTCGATCGACATCAGCATGGTGATCAGGTTACGCCGCGTAAACAGGCCGTACATGCCGATAAAGAAAAGGGCGATGCTCACAAAGAGGATTTGGCTTACAGGGATATCACTCATTACTTTTGGGGTTTTCTTTTTATGGCATTAACGCCACAACCGATCACGATTGCCAGCACTAATATAATGACCACTTCAACTGGTAAATCATAAGGTGTGGCAAAGAGGAATTGGCTTGCAGGGATATCACTCATTGCTTTCAGGTTTTGTTTTCATGGCAATAACGATACAGCCGATCATAGCTGCGAGCAATAATATACTGACCACTTCAAAGGGTAAAGCATATCCACCTTCCTTTGTACCCATCATGTGTGTGCCGATCTTGCTTACTGACCAGTCAAATTTCTTATTGCCAGCTTCAAATCCATAATCCCTGATCAGCAACCAGGTAAATGCAAAGCCGAATACTACAGCCAGCGAAGCAGCGACCGTTCTGACCAGGGGCGCCTTTGCCATTTCTTTCCCTGATTGTTGAGTAAGAAAAATGGAAAAAATGATCAGTACTACGATACCGCCCACATAAACGACGATTTGAACGGCGGCAATGAACTCCACCTCAAGCCAGAAATACAGGCCTGCAATGCCGATCAGCGAAAATAATAGCCAGATAGCCGAACGGAATATCTTACGCGTAGTGACCGAAAGGATGGCCGTGCCTAAAATAAAGGCTGATAAAATGTAGAATATGATTTGATTTGCAGTCATTATGGTCGTTTCACGACAAATTCCAAATCTCAAGAAGCCAAGATCCAAATAAAATTCAAATCAAAAATCTTAAATCAAACCCATATCAAACGCACACTTTTGGATTTTCGAATTTGATATTTGTGATTTATTTGGTTCTTGTTTTTTGGTTCTTGGTTCTTCTATTCAACGCCGTCGCGAATCTTTGATCCCGGTTTATTTAAAATCTTTGTCAACTGGTTTCTGTCAAACACACTATGTTCAAAGCTTTGAGCCATTTTTATTGCATCGGTTGGACAGGCAACGATACAGAGATTGCACATTGTACATAGTTCAAGATGATAGACAAAATTGTCCAGCGCCTTTTTCTTCTTGCCTTCGGGCGACACATCAAATTTGGTAATGATCTTGATCGTTGCATTCGGACAGGCCAGTTCGCAGGCAGTACAGCCGGTACAGGCGTGTTCATTGTTTTCGTCGTGCAGCATCACCACTTCCCCGCGAAAACGCTCGGGCAGCAACTGTTTAGTATCCGGGTATTGTTGCGTGATCTTTTCCTTGCGATGGTGCAAGGCATATTTACCGGTCAGTTTCATACCGGTTAGCAGGGATTTGGCCCCTTTGAAAATGTCTTGTATGTATTTTATAATGAACACTTGATATCTTAAATATTCCGCACCTAACGGCGCGGTGTGAGAACATATGTATTATCTGCCACCGATATTTCGCCTCTACGAGGCGATGACCATTCCATTCTTCTTGTTTTATGCTACGAAGCAGTTATTGCCGAGTAGCGAACAGAACCCTGATCCCGATGGCTATCGGGAGAGCGCCTGCCGGCAAAGGCAGGTCGCAACGGCAGTTTATCAGGGATCATTAGTCGGGCAAATAATAAAACTCTAAGAACTTTTGTGCTTTTCCAAACTCACCACTCACGACTCACAACTTACCACTCACCATCAAAAATGCCACCCCATTATCGCTATCAATGTTACCAATAATAAATTAAACATACTTATCGGCAACAAATATTTCCATTCCAGGTTCAGCAGCTGGTCTACTCTTAGTCTAGGGAAGGTCCAGCGAAACCACATGATCACGAAGATCAGGAAAAATGTTTTGCCAATGAACCATAGACTTGATGGGATGTAATCCATGATGTGGTTGAACTGGGTGCCGGTACCAAAATGCAAAGGTTGCCAGCCTCCCAGGAACAAAGTAGCGCCGAGCGCACAGGCGACAAATATGTTTACATATTCTGCGAGGAAGAACAACGCGAACTTCATCCCTGAATATTCCGTATGAAAACCGGCTGTCAATTCCGATTCGGCTTCTGCCAAATCAAAAGGCGCACGGTTTGTTTCGGCCGTGACAGCGATCATAAACGTGATAAAAGCGATCCATACCGGGATATGGCCTTTAAAGATCCACCACCCGCTTTCCTGGGCATTTACGATATCAGAGACCCTTAAACTACCGGTAAGAATGACGATAGTTAAGATGGCAAAGCCAGCAGACAGCTCATAACTCACGATCTGCGCACCGCTTCTCATGGCGCCAAGCAGGGAATATTTATTGTTACTCGCCCAGCCCGCCATTAAGATACCAATAACGGAAACGGATGAGACGGCAGCTACAAACAATACCCCGATATTGATATCCCAGATCTGGAAGTTTTTGGCAAACATGAGCGGGGCCATGATCACCATCGCTATGATCATGACGATGAAGGGGGCAAGGTTGAATAACAGTTTGTCGACCCCGTTTGGCGTCATTCCTTCCTTCACGATCAGCTTTAATGTATCGGCGGCAGTCTGGAACATACCGGCGGGTCCAACGCGGTTGGGACCGAGGCGCAACTGCATCCACGCTGATACTTTTCGTTCCATCAGGATCAGTACCAGTCCAAGTACCGCGAATAATCCAATCACGCAGGCACCTACGATAACGAATTCCAACAGCGTAGCCCAGAACGAACTGAATGTGCTATTCAGCCATTCGTGAATATTGTTTGCTATATGTTCCAGTGATGGCAAGTTTGTCGTTTATTTTGTGTTTTTCTGCTCGAATTATACTTCTTCGAAGTAAATGTGATTTCAAATGATAAGAGCTTTTTCAAATAAGCTGGCCCTGTGCGATGCTAAATCCCTCCCTTGGAGGGTGGGGAGGCTTTATCTGTCAATATCCGGTATCACCAAATCCAGCGTCCCCATGATCGCCACCAGATCACCGATCTTGCCTCCCCTGGCCATATGATCGAGTGCACTCAGGTTGCTATAACCGGGAGATCTGAATTTGATCCGGTAGGGCGTCGTACCTCCTTCGCTGACGATGTATACGCCAAACTCGCCCCTTGCTGTCTCTACTCTCGAATAGAATTCTCCTTTTGGCAATTTCAATACGGCCTTTGTTTTGGCCTGGAACTCACCTTCGGGAATATTATCTATTAATTGTTCAACGATGGATAACGATTCTCTCATTTCCCGCATCCGTACCATATACCTTGCGTAAGAATCGCCAGCAGTTTCTATGATCTCGTCAAACTGAACTTTATCATAAATCTCGTAGGGATGTAATTTTCTTATATCACATTGTACACCGCTTCCCCTGGCAGCGGGGCCGCTCATACCAAAAGAGATGGCGTCTTCTTTTGAAATATAGCCAACACCTTTGGTCCTGTTTTGGAAAATCACA
>DASSFT010000009.1:0-4412 GCA_035694045.1 Chitinophagaceae bacterium | reverse complement strand
TGCTGATAAGATCCATATAAGCCACTTTATTATCAGAAAGCACCCGGAAACAATCCAGGCCCTTCGGAGAAAGATTTACTCTTCCATTTGCGCTTAAGGGAGCTGTGGCCACAAAGAACAAATGTTGCTTTGCAATGAATTCTTTGTGGTGTGGTTGAATAGAATCGTGGAGCTTGCCCATTTGTTGTTTTTGTAACCCTAAAATTACGGACCGTATTTCTTTTTTTTGTTATGCCCGGGCAGGCAATGGAGAATAGAACTGGCCCGTTACAGGTTCGACTTGAGCTTGGCCTATAAGCATCTTAATCTTACCTTTGCGGGCTTTAACAGAGGGCGAAACAGAGCGAGAGCGAGGAAAGTGTGATTTTGACGAATTGACTCTGTTTTTAGGCAATTTTTATTTGATTAATTATCATAGGAAGAAATGAAGTATCATAACGAAATACAGCGCCGCAGGACCTTCGCCATCATCAGCCACCCCGATGCCGGTAAAACGACATTGACGGAGAAATTCCTGTTGTTTGGAGGAGCCATCCAGGTAGCCGGCGCCGTGAAGAGCAATAAGATAAAAAAATTCGCGACCAGCGATTTCATGGAGATCGAAAGACAAAGAGGTATTTCCGTTGCAACTTCGGTGATGAGCTTTCAATACAAAACGACCCTGATCAACCTGCTCGACACACCTGGTCACAAGGATTTCGCCGAAGATACCTACAGGACCCTGACCGCGGTCGATAGTGTTATCCTTGTCGTGGATAGTGTGAACGGGGTAGAGGAGCAGACAAGAAGACTGATGGAAGTTTGCCGCATGCGCGATACCCCGGTGATCGTTTTTATCAATAAGATGGACCGTGATGGCAAGAACCGCTTCGACCTGCTGGAAGAAATCGAAAAAGAACTATCCATCAGCCTTCACCCGATGACCTGGCCGATCAACAGCGGGAAGGAGTTCAAAGGGGTTTATAACCTGTATGATAAAAACCTATTGCTCTTTACTGCCAATACGAAAGCAACAGGTGAAGACGCGATATCCATATCCGATCTGAACAATACTGTACTCGATCAGAAATTGGGGGAAAAAGATGCGGCGACATTAAGAGAAGATGTTGAACTGGTAGAAGGTGTGCACGGGGAGTTGAAAGTAGAGGATTACCTTAACGGTCGAGTCGCACCTGTGTTCTTCGGCAGCGCCATCAACAATTTCGGAGTGAAAGAGATGCTTGATACATTTATCCGCATTGCTCCCACGCCACGCAGCCGGGAAACAACTGCCAGGATGGTTAATGTTGATGAAGACAAGCTGAGTGGATTTGTTTTTAAGATTCATGCCAACCTCGATCCCAAACACCGCGACCGTATTGCATTCTTCAGGGTTTGTTCAGGGAGGTTCGAACGTAATAAATATTTTCATCACGTGCGGTTGGATAAAGATGTCCGGTTCAGCAATCCCTATAGTTTTATGGCCCGTGATAAAAGTATTATCGAAGATGCTTATGCCGGCGATGTTGTTGGATTGTTCGATACCGGGAATTTTAAGATAGGGGATACATTGACCGAAGGGGAGGATTTCTATTTCACCGGTATTCCTTCTTTTTCGCCCGAGATATTCAAGGAGGTAGTGAATAAAGACCCGATGAAGACAAAACAGCTGGAAAAAGGATTGCTGCAATTGACCGACGAAGGCGTGGCCCAGTTGTTTACCCAGTTTGGCGGCAACAAAAAGATCATCGGTTGCGTCGGCGAGCTGCAGTTCGAGGTGATCCAGTATCGCTTATTGCATGAATATGGAGCTTCCGTTGTTTTCAATACACTGCCATTTTATAAGGCTTGCTGGATAACGAGTAATGACCAGAAAAAACTGCTGGAATTTATCCGTTTTAAACAGGCAAATATCGCAGAAGATAAAGATGGGCACCTGGTTTACCTGGCACAAAGCGAATGGTTCCTGAACACGGAAAGGAATAACAACCCGGCAATTGAGTTTCATTTTACCTCTGAAATACACAAAGAAGCGGTTTAAAAAATCCGAATCCCGATCCTTCGCTTCACTCAGGACTATCGGGAAGAAAATTCGTGCTTCGTTAATCGAGTTTCGATATTCTTATTTCGGTTTTACACAACAATATCAACAAATGAACTTTTCTTTCGACAATACTATTTTTGAAACGCCACGTTTGACTGTTCGCAGGTACACCGCGGCCGATCTTGATTATTTCTTCCAACTCAACGGCAACGAGGATGTGATGCGATATATACGTCCGGCGCAAAGCCTGGAGCAATCCAAAGAATTTTTGCAAAGGATCATCGCCGACTATGAAGCCTGGCCGGGGATGGGAAGATGGGCAATGTTTGTAAAGGATGAGATGCGGTTTGTTGGTTCCTTTGCGATCATTCCCATCGAAAATTCGGACAAACTACAACTGGGTTATGCCCTGATAAAAAATAACTGGGGCAAGGGCTATGCTACCGAATCGGTGAAAGGAGGAATCCGCTACGCATTTGAAAAATTGGGGTTGAATGAAATTGCCGGTATCACCTATCCACAAAATGAGCCTTCACAAAATGTTTTGCTCAAGAATGGATTTGTATTCCACAAAACTTTCATGGAAGAAGATAAGGAGCTCAACATGTATCTCCTTAGGAAATAAGAAAACCTATTAGGCCTGGCTAAAATCAGACGATTAGCCTTTTGATCGTCAGGCCTTATAGGTTTTGTACTAGAGGCCTTATAGGTTTACCTTGTTATGCGGGTTAAAATATATTCATCCGTGAGGGTCCCGTTTGTTCGCCAAATCCTGACCGAATTCTCGCCAGAGAAACTGAGATTGTAATTCCCGTCGAAGATCAGCGTCCAGTCGAAATTGGCTGTCCAGGTACAGGTGTCGTTTACAGCCAGGTTGGTTCCATTTTGCTGGAAACTGCCGCTGCAAATAGCGGGATAATTAAGCGGTCCACCCGTGCCTTCAAATGTATGATTGTCTTTGAAGTAAACAGTTACCTGTGAGCTGTCCATACCAGTCCGGTTAAATGTACCCCGGTAACGTCCTAACAAATCATAGACGGGATCTGCACTTTCATTTTTTTTACAGGAAAATAATAAGGATGCGATAAGCAGGGTGGTCACTAACTGTTTCATTTGGAACAGAGTTTCTATACCAGTGACAAATATTGTGCTAAAAGCTACCGGTTTTCTCAGCGAATGAGGGTGAACAGTCCTTTTTTGAAAGTATCTCCGCAAAATGTTTTTGCCTTTATCATATAAACATATACGTCGCTATCCTGTTTTTTCCCCTTATAGGTTCCATTCCAGCAGTCGTTGGGATTTTTGGTGAAGAAAATTCTTTCACCCCAACGATTGTAAATGCCGAATTCCAACTCGTAGATAACACCCCAAAACTTTATTCCGTAACAATCGTTCAGTCCATCACCGTTTGGAGTAAAAGCATTTGGCATATAATAACCGCTTGTATCTGCTTTAATAAACTCGATCCTGACAGAATCATAGTTGACACACCCCAGGCCATCTGTTCCCTTTACAGTATACATGGTGTTACGAGCTGGCCTGGCGATGGGACTGGCAATGCTGGCATTGTCCAGGGTAGAGGCCGGGGACCAAAGATAAGTTTGCGCACCGGTCGCGATTAGTTGGCTGTTGTCCCTGCTGCAATCAATGTCATTGGACTTGGAAGCTTTTACGTTGGGAAGTTGCGATACAGTGACCACAGTGGAAAGAAGGGTGGATTGATGGCAAACCGTATCGGTAATACTGACCGAATAGGTTGTTGTTGTTTGTGGTGTAGCAATAGGGTTAGCCACCGAAGCATCGCTTAGTGTGGTAGCAGGCAACCATGAATAGATATCACCCCCTGATGCTACAAGCTGCGCAGTCTTATCCTGGCAAACTGAAATAGCGGGATTCACTCCGAACTGGGTGGGCCTGACGCTTAGTTTTACCGAATCTATATTACTGCATTGGTTGGCATCCGTAACGGTTACATAATAGGTTATATTATCTATTGCGTTGGCGATGGGATTGGAAATGCCGGGATCGCTCAATCCAGTACCAGGGGTCCAGCTAAAGGTAATGCCACCAGAAGCATGCAAGGGAACCTGCTGGCCGGGACATACCAATGTATCGTTGCTCGCTGTAACGGGCAATGTAAATGCAGTCACAAGGAGTGTATCCGTATTGCGACAACCATTGGTGGCTGTTCCGGTTACCACATAAGTTCCCGGCGCATTTACATTAATAGAAGGGCCCGATTGGCTGTTAGACCATGTATAGGTAACACCACCGGTAGCAGTAGCTGTAAACAATGTATTCTTACAAATGACTGTGTCCTGTGCAGGCGCAATAGTGATCTGCGGTGAAGGATAGCTTACAATATTGACCGTGTCTTTTGCTACGCATC
>DASSFT010000008.1:0-5659 GCA_035694045.1 Chitinophagaceae bacterium | reverse complement strand
GCATCTAGCATCTAGCATCTAGCATCTAGCATCTAGCATCTAGCATCTAGCATCTAGCATCTAGCATCTAGCATCTAGCATCGACTATTGACTATAAACTATCGACTATCGACTTATGACTCCCCTCGCCGAACGAATACGTCCCACCACACTAGATGAACTCGAAGGCCAAAAGCACCTTGCGGGCAAGGGAAGTATTTTAAGAACGGCTATCGAGCACGGAAAGATTCATTCAATGATACTCTGGGGTCCGCCGGGCACAGGTAAAACAACAATCGCCAATATTATCGCACATACACTCAACGTTCCGTTTTTTACATTAAGCGCCATTAGCTCGGGAGTAAAGGACCTCAGGGACGTTATTGAACAGGCAAAGACAAAGCCAGGTGCTGTTTTATTCATCGATGAGATACACCGTTTCAACAAAGGTCAGCAGGACGCACTGCTGGGCGCAGTGGAAAAAGGCATTATCACACTGATTGGAGCAACTACGGAAAATCCGTCGTTTGAAGTCATCAGCGCCTTGCTCAGCCGATGCCAGGTATATGTATTAAAACCCCTCGATGAAAAAGATCTTATCCATCTCCTGCATACCGCTATTGAGAAAGATGAAATATTAAAAAAGAAAAAAATTGAACTTAAGGAAACTGCGGCATTAATAAATATATCAGGTGGGGATGCGAGAAAGCTATTGAACCTGCTGGAGATTGTGGTGGAGGCCTCCCCCAACCCCTCCGAAGGAGGGGCTTTAGAAACCTCAAAGAAGAAAGAGCCTTCTGAGATCCCCCCCTTGGGGGGTGGGGGGGCAGTAATTACCGATGAGGTGGTAATGGACATCGCTCAAAAGAAAATCGCTTTATATGATAAGAGCGGGGAGCAACACTATGATATTATCTCCGCATTTATTAAATCGCTTCGGGGCAGCGACCCTAATGCAGCGGTCTACTGGCTGGCAAGAATGATAGAAGGAGGTGAAGATGTGAAGTTCATTGCAAGAAGAATGCTGATACTGGCAAGCGAAGACATTGGCAACGCCAACCCTACTGCCCTGGTGATGGCAAACGCCACATTTGACGCCGTCAACAAAATCGGCTACCCCGAATCCAGCCTGATATTATCACAATGCGCCATTTATTTAGCCTCAAGCGCCAAGAGCAACAGCGCTACCGTGGCTATCGGTGAAGCAATGTCGGCTGTAAGCAAACACGGCGATCTACCGGTTCCGCTACATATCCGCAATGCACCTACCAAATTAATGAAGGACCTTGACTATGGAAAGAACTACGAGTATTCGCATAGTTATGAAAACAATTTTTCGGCCCAGGAATACCTGCCTAAAGAAATCGCCGGAAAGAAATTCTATGACCCGGGCAAAAATGCAAGAGAGGAAGAACTTCGAAAATTCCTGAAAGGTTTGTGGAAGGATAAGTACAATTATTAGTAATGAAAGACGTTACATCCAGGGAAGATGTGGAGCTGCTGGTAAGGAGCTTTTATACAAAGGTCCGGAAGAATGAAACACTCGGTTATATTTTCGACGAGGTCATAAGGATTGATTGGGAATACCATATTCCCATCCTGGTTGATTTCTGGGAAACGATCCTGCTGGATACGACCTCATACAGGCGCAATGCGATGGCTGAACATTTTAAAGTTAACGAGAAGGTAAGATTAGAACCGATGCATTTTTCAATATGGCTGGACTTGTTTGACCAAACCATTGATGAACTTTTCCGGGGAGAAAAAGCAGAACTGGCAAAAAAAAGAGCTCATTCTATTGCGCAGCTGATGCAGTTAAAAATGCAACAAATCAATAAAACCCACAATCAATGAAAAAAATACTGGCCGCCGTTTTACTGCTTGTTGGATCAAATGCCATTGGTCAGGATATCCCGCTATTGGATACCACGATGAAAAAGGCAATGTCTGAAAAAGGTTATGTGGACACAAAAATTGCATTCAGGGATTTTTCCGGCAATACAACCGATGGGAGGATCTATACACAGGATAGCCTGAAAAACAAAGTCACCTTTGTCAATTTCTGGTTTGAGCATTGCGCTCCCTGCGTAGCGGAGTTTGATGCGCTGAACAAGCTGTACAATAAATACAAGAACAATCCCGGCTTCCGTTTTATCAGCATCACGTTTGAAAAGCCAGAGGATATAAAACGCATTGTGAAGGAACAACACCTGGACTTCCCGATCATTATCCTGGAAAGAGAAAAGATATATCCATTGATCTTCCAACTCGGCTTTCCCACTACCATCATCGTCGACCAAACGGGAAAGATCAGCTATATCAAAACTGGCGGGCCCGTGGAAAAGAAATTGGCGCAGCAGCAAGTCGATCTCGTCTTTTCAAAACAAATAGACCGTCTTTTATTTCCTCAATAGAAGTTATCAATCATAACTGGGTTCAAATAACAGGGGAAAAAACTGACCCTGCATTTTGACACCTCTCGGGACGGCAGGCACCCCTTCCAGCAAAGGTTCATCAGAATCGGAAGTGACTCCGTCTTCAAACACATTGACGACGAAAGCACGCCTGGGTTTCGAAGAAGTGTTTGCACCTGAACCATGTAAAGTAAGTGAATGATGAAATATCGCTTCACCCGCCTTTACTTCAGCATATTTCGGATGCTCAAACTGCTCTCTCTGCTCCTCGTTTAAAAAATCCTTTATTCCCTGCAGGTCGCCCGCAATAACAGGTTTGGGCAACAGGCCCCATTTATGGCTTCCTGGAATGTATTGTAAACAACCATTTTCTTTCGTTGAATCATCCAACCCACACCAGCAGGTGAGATGAGCTACTGGCTTTGTCCTCGTCCAGTAAGAATAGTCCTGGTGCCAGGCAACAACGCCTCCTTGTTTTGCCGGTTTCCAGAATATCTGGTCATGCCAGAAACGAACAGGGACATTACCTAACAACTGGCTGGCAGCAACGAGGAACCTGGGATTCCATAGTACGTCATGTAATCCCTCGGTGATCCGCCATGCACCCAGTGCATGAAAAAGAATGGTAGAAGGATCGGTGGATTCATTGGAATGGAACTCATAAAACAGCGTATGCCCCGGGTGCCTGGGATCGGCGATCTCTCCTAATTCTTTTTTAATTCTCTCTACCTGTTGTTCATCCAGGAGTTTGATACCTGCGACATAACCGTTTTTATTAAAAAAATCAACCTGTTCCTCACTAAGCCGGTAACTATCCCATTCTTCCAGGGTATTGGGCCAGCGGAACATATCGCTTACTAACTTATGCACGGTACTTAGGTCCTTTATTGCCATAGCTGTTCTTTAATTTTAAAATTACAATTTTTGAATGCAATGCCTACCGATTCCTTTAATTTTATTCAACGAATAGAAATTATAAATAATAAACTCGATGAGAAAACTGTTGCTTTTATTTGCTGCCGCGCAAATGTGTATCTATTCTTTTGGCCAGGAAAACAGTAAGCCTGATCCCCAAATTGAAAAAATGGTGAGCGAAGTTTCGAAAGATTCGCTTCGATCATATATAAAAACGCTGGTAAGCTTTGGCACAAGAAATACATTAAGCATTCAATCAAGCCCCACACGTGGTATCGGCGCTGCCCGCAACTGGGTGCTCAGCCGTTTCAATGAATTCGCTCAACAATCCGGTGGAAGGCTAACAGCTTTTATTGATACGGTTACATTAGCCGCAGACGGCCGTCGTGTAAACAGGACTTTATTGCTGGGCAATGTAATGGCAACATTACAGGGAGCTGATCCTGCCGATAAACGCGTTTTTATCATCAGTGGCCATTTGGACAATATGCGCACAAACGTGATGGACAGTGTAAATGATGCTCCCGGCGCCAATGATGATGCAAGCGGGGTTGCGGCGGTGATGGAATGTGCAAGGATCATGAGCAAGCATAGATTTCCAGCAACTGTTATTTTCGTTGCAGTAAGTGGCGAAGAACAGGGCCTGCTTGGCTCTACGTACATGGCGGAAAAAGCAAAAAAGGAGAACTGGAACATTGAAGCTGTACTTAATAACGATATAATGGGCGGGAACAATGAAAATGAGACGAACAAAGCCAGTAATGACCATGTCAGGGTGTTTAGTGAAGGGCTGTCGGTACTTGACACCGGCAGAGCCGCCACCACATTGCGCAACCTGGGTTTGGAAAACGATGGAAAGGCCAGGCAACTAGCGAGATATGTAAAGGAAACCGGCGAGCGGTATGTAAAAAAACTGAAGATCGTTATGGTCTACCGCAATGACCGTTTTCTCCGGGGAGGCGACCATACACCCTATGTGCAAAGAGGCTATGCAGCGGTGCGCATCACCGAAATGAATGAGAACTACACCCACCAGCACCAGGATGTAAGGGTGGAAAACGGGGTACAATATGGCGACCTGCCCGAGTTTATGGATTTCGAATACCTGAGAAAGAATACCTGCATGAACCTGTGCAACCTGGCCAACCTGGCGAAATCTCCGTCCATGCCACAGGAAGTAAGAGTGGAAACGAGAAGGTTGACCAATTTTACCAACCTTAGCTGGAAGGCATCGGCAACCGGGAAAGTAAAGGGTTACTTTGTGCTGATGAGAGAGACGACAAGCCCGGTCTGGGAAAAGAAACTGTTTACCGCCGACACCAAGATGGAACTGCCTTATTCGAAAGACAACTACTTTTTTGCTGTCCAGTCGGTGAGTGAAGACGGAAATGAAGGGCTGCCAGTTTTGCCTACACCCGCAGGAAGATAGTTTAAAGTCGAAAGTAAAACCGAAAAAATCAAACGTTACAATGGGAGCCTCGTAACAGTGTAGAATAACTGGTATGATAAAGATTTTTACTTTTGACTTTCTAATTTTTGACTTTTGATTTTGATATGATTAACTGGACTGTAAAAAAATTCGACGAACTCAGTGCGCATGAGCTATATGCCATTCTCCGGCTAAGAAGTGAAATATTTGTGATAGAACAAACCTGTGTTTTCCAGGACATGGATAATAAGGACCAGTTCTCCTATCACCTGATGGGCTGGGAAAACAATGGGCTGATAGCTTATACCCGGCTTATTCCCCCCGGTAAAGTTTATGAGTTTGCATCTATCGGACGCGTGGTGACATCGCAGGCTGCAAGAGGTACGGGTATTGGTAAACAGTTGATGGAAAAAAGTATCGAAGAGACTGAAAAACTATTTGGGAATGTGCCGATTAAGATCGGCGCACAGCTTTACCTGCGTGAATTTTATAGCTCCTTTGGCTTTAAGCAAAGCAGTGATATCTATGATGAGGACGGAATTGACCATATTGAAATGATACGTCAATAGTTCTCGTACTTGCCCTAAGTAGAACAACTTTTCAATATCAAACGGCGAAAGAAACTCTTCCTTTTGTTCAGAATTAGTTGCCTCATGTTCTATTTTAGCCCTTGAAATCCAATAGTAGAAAAAACCAGAAATCCGATTACTATGAGAACAAATGTACCCTATGTGCGATTTATCGCACTGCTCCTTTCGCTGAGCGTTTTTTCAACCCGTTCTTATTCGCAATCCATTACCACTGACAATGGTAAGTGGGAGATTGGTCTCGGCTTTGGACCGATGTTCTTCCTGGGTGATCTTGGGGGAACAGCTGGTATTGGTAAGCCTTTTATCAAAGACCTTGATCTGCCTTTGACTAC
>DASSFT010000007.1:0-4303 GCA_035694045.1 Chitinophagaceae bacterium | reverse complement strand
GAAGTGGTTAAGGATCTGCGACCCCAGGACCTTTATTATATTATCACCAGTTGCGGGGATGACTTATATACTTCCAGTTATCTTGGATTATACAAAAGGCTTATGGCGAATTTCGGAAATCAACAGGCTGATTCATTATTTGATATTGTGCACTTCGATAATTTCCGAATTTTTATGCGACTGGCTGCCAATTATAATACGCTGGCGGATTTTTTAACTAATATGTCAACTGATAAATCGGAAGCCCTGTTGAAAACATTCATTGCAGGAATTGAAAGGGACCAGGAAACAGGTCTCGAAAAAGCAATGGACATAGCGGATGCATTTGGCGGGCTTGGATCCGCCCCGGACATTGTTGAACTGATCGACCATGAACTACAAGCTAATTTACAGCGATGCCAGGCCAGCCAGCAATATTTTGGGGTTCGTTTATACAGCATTCTATCCCAGGTATTCGATCTTGTAAGAAAAAAAGATGACCTCAGTAAGCTTTGGGGTACGCTGGGTAACTATGAAATGTTGAGCAGGAGTTCACTGCAGAATAAAAAAGGAGAGATCGTACAGATGGTACTTTTTTATGGTGATGAAGACGGTGCTGCTTCCTTCAATAACTTTCAAAAGATGTTTGCCGACAGCAACAAATGGCAAACGACGCGGAATCCCCTTTGGATAACTATCCGTTCCCGTTCTGAAGAGCCTATTGTTATTTATGCTAATAAACCCCTGAACGGGGAAGAAGAGCTGGACCTTAGAGCCCAGGATTCTTTAATTTCTTTTCTGAACCGTCAGTCCATTGAGCCCACAGTGCTAGTTCATCGTGGCCATAGCTATCACCTGGCAAAAACGTTGAAAAGATTGCAGCCCTCGGTTAAACTGGCTATCCTGGGTTCATGTGGTGGTTACAACAGTGCAATAAGTATTGCAACGGTTAATCCTGAAGTTCAGATCATCGGTTCAAAAAGAACAGGATCGAAATCAATAAACGATCCTATCATAGAAGTTATTAACGAAACACTACAGAAACAGAAAGATCTTCTCTGGCCTGAAGTATGGGCGAAATTATCGGCCCGGTTCAAAAAAGATGAAGCTACGCTCAACCTTTTCAATGAATATATCCCACCCGGGAAAAACGTGAGCTTGTTCGTACTTAAGCTGTTTAATTATTATACACGACCGGTAGACCTTGCCGGAACGCATTAACCAGCCTTCTTTGTCAGCCTACCAGACAATTCGGAGTCATTATTTGTATCCTATCCATTTTCTGAGGTCCATATTAAACAGCCAGTAAATTCCGTTGGCATATGCAAAATTAAATATTGCCTCAGCCGTGGCTGTAGATGGAAGTGAAAGTTTCCTGGCAAGAAAACCCGTTTTTATATCATACAGCTCAATCTCTTTATTGGTAATATTCAGGAAACCGAGTTCCTGGCCTTTGATCCCCGTATAAATGACGGTGCTGCTATTATAATCTTCCGGCGCTTCGTTAATGTCTTCGTCATCCCCGGGTCCATCAATCTTTTTTCTTCCCCAATGAATCATGATTGAATCCTGCCTGTCGCCATCGCTATTGTACATGTAAACCTGGCTTTGATATAAAAACAATACTTTTTTGGTGGTCGGATTGTAGGTGCCTACACTTTGATCATCGGGCTGGTACTTTCCTTCGTCTACTACATCGATATCAGACAACAAGCCCTTACTATCCAACTCATAATTAAACCATCCATAATCCTGGAATCCATTGCCTGCGATGAGCTTTGTGGCCGGGTTATACCAAAGACCGCGGGTATCTATCATCGCTGTTTGGTCATCGTCGCTAACGCGATTGCCTTTGTCATTAAAAACAGCCATCGGGTATTCCGAGTTTCCGGCAAATACCGCATAGTATTTCTTTTGCAGGGGATGCCAGGCGACACAGGCGCCTCTTCTGCCGGGCATGTCATCATCTTCTGTTTTGGGCATTTTAAGCTCGAGTACTTTTTTCAGGATTGTTTGCGCATCGAGTACAGTGACGGTGGGGACGCTCAGGAGCGTTACTAACAAGAGCTTTTTCATGCATTGAATTTCACACAAGCTACTGTAAAAAATAAATGGTGACAATAGGTGCCACCACGACATTTATCAATAAAATGAAATAACGTTATTAAGCCCGTTTGCTTATTTGTACGTTGCTATCTATCCTGTTTTGACCATAGGACAACTCGATAGTATGAATCATGGCCGCGACATACTGTTCATAGATGCAGCCCCGGTTTTCAAAGCAGGTGACGCATTTTTCTTCGCTGCACGCCTGGTCTTCCAGCTCTGTCGTCCCTAGCGTTTTCTTCTCTGAATTTTTCATCGAAAGGTTTAAAAGTTTAAAGGTTTAATGGTTTAATGGTTTAATGTTTAAGAGGCAATATTACCGCGGGGCAATCGGGCAAACCAGCCCTATGGCAATGAATTGAAGTAAGGGCTTAATGAACTGGCAATGTTTCACGCGGCGCCGCAACGAACTGCCAGCCAGCCGGCAGACCTTCCTATAAAACACTCACGTGGCGTCGTTGCGTCGCTGCGAGAGAATTACTTTATCTTTCCAAAAACTTTTCTATATGGGTAATCCCTCGCGCAAAGAATTCCTGGGAATGTCGGCGGCAACAGTGGTTGCCCTACTGACCGACTCGTCTTTCTTATTCAAAGAAAAGCCGTTGCACCTGGCATTTTCCACGTTGGGTTGCCCCGACTGGAACTTTACACAGATAATGGATTTTGCCGTAGCGAATAATTATACGGGCATTGAAGTAAGAGGCATACAGCGCCAAATGGACCTGACCCAGTGCCCAGAATTTAATACTTCGCAAAAGAGAAGCGAAACGCTGGCTCTCATGAAACAGAAAGGTCTGCAATTCGTAAACCTCGGATCTTCCGCCAATCTTCATATCGCCGAAACTGCTGAGAGAAAAAAGAACCTGGACGAGGCCCGTAATTTCATTGACCTTGCAAAGAGCATCAACTGCCCCTATGTGAGAGTGTTTCCAAATAAGTTTCCCGACCCCTCGGATAAAAAGGCTACCATTGAACTCATTGCAAAAGGGTTAAAGGAACTGGGGGACTATGCGAAGGAGAAAAATGTAAAAGTGCTGATGGAAACGCATGGAGATGCTGTTCACACCGAAGACATCCTGGCGATCATGCAGGCCGCTGACCATGGCCAGGTAGGCCTGGTCTGGGATTGCTGCAATATGTGGACGGTGACGAAGGAGTCGCCGAAAGATACATACCGCAAATTGGGAAAATACATTTACCACACCCATATTAAAGACGCTAAGCTGGAAAACAACCAGCCGCACTACACACTCCTGGGCAAAGGAGAAGTACCGATATTTGAAGCTATTGACGTATTGCGCAAAAATGGATACAAGGGATATTACAGCTTCGAGTGGGAAAAATTATGGCACCCTGAAATTGCCGAACCGGATTTAGCGCTGGCAGATTTCCCGGTAGCAATGAAAAATCATCTCAAATAATCATGAAGTTTTATCTGGACAGATTACCCCGGCCTGTCATATTGATCAGGTAAACCGGGTGGAATTGCCTTGTTTTCCCAAGAAAAGTAAATGCGTTGCCTCAAATCCCTTTATTTGCCCAGTTCGGCAGATTAATTGCATACTTAGCATATCGGTAGAAAATATGAAACAAGTTCCCCAACCTTATGTCGTCCGCCTGGCAGCCACGCTGGTTTCAGTTTTTTTGATCGTGCTGGCTCTTTATTACCTGAAAGTGGTGATGGTACCGCTTTTATTTTCGGTCATACTAGCAGTAATGATCTTTCCCTTCAGCGTCCGGCTGGAAAAATGGGGCGTATCCAAAGGATTCGCGGCATTTTTTTCGGTACTCCTGTTTACATTCATGCTGGGGATCATAGTGTACATCATTTATATCCAGATTGGTCTCTTTGCCGATCATATTCCGCAGATCTCCGCTAAGTTGAACACGAAGATCAATGAGTTCAGGAATTTTGTTGCTGAAAAGTTTTCTTTAAAAAGATCCGAAGTGGGTAACAAGATACAGGAAGAACTGGCCCGACTACAAAACGGCTCTATTTCCCTTGGATCTTTAACTGCATTATCATCGTTCCTGATCAATGTTTTCCTTGTTCCCCTGTACATCTTCTTCCTTATTTATTATCGCCATTTCTTTATCGAATTTTTTTATAAACTCTTTCATTCATCTGACAGGCAGGTGATAGATGACACATTAACAAAAATGAGCCTCGTGATTAAAGGCTACTTGTTTGGCCAGTTACTGGATATCGTCATCATCG
>DASSFT010000006.1:0-3381 GCA_035694045.1 Chitinophagaceae bacterium | reverse complement strand
ATTTTTTTATAGTTATTGAATGATGATAACGGACAATAGAGTAACAAAACAATGCCATAATAATTCACATTGTTAACGATAGCGAGAGACAAATGATAAGATGCTTCTTATCAGAAATTTAGAAAAAGGGGATTTTAACGTTTGAAAAAAACAGTTATGAAACCAGTAATTGGGTATCGATTACGTAAAGATTATTTTATAATTTCTGTTTGTTTTCTTTAACAGGAATTATCGCAAGGTACAGGTCGTGCTATTTATTTTTTTTATGATTTTTACGGGAGTTGATCTGCATCAAATAGACCAGGAGACCGATACCCAAAAGAATAGCCACATTGCGCAGCTCTGTAAGTTTCGCTGCTGACAACAACCACACGGAAAGCCCGATTCCTGCTACTGCTAGGAGGTTACCATATTTCAGTTTATAATAATCCCGTTGGCCCGGGAATTTCTTTCTTAACCTGATCAACGATGCACATACCAGCAGGTAGACCGTTACACGAATAATGGTTGCAACTGTAAGCGCCGCCAGGAATGAAAAAGCGATAGAAGTGATAATAACCAGGACAGACACTACTAACAAGGATACAGTTGGCGTTTTATAACGATTGTTGACAAATGAAAACCATTTTGGGAACTGGCCTTCCTCGCTGAAAGCATAGGGCAGCCTGGAACCACTGAACAGAAGTACATTCAACGTACCTACAATAGAAATGAATGCACCGAGAGCTATCATCTTTCCACCCGTCTTTCCCATAAAGTTCGAAGCGGCTTCGGCAATTGGTCGTTTTGATTCGGCCAGTCCGGGAAGGGTGCCGATACACACAACCTGTATCAGGATATAAAATATTGCCACGACGGCAGTAGCGGTAAAGAGGGCAAAAGGAAGTGTACGGGATGGATTGTTTATTTCACCGCTTCCAACCAATACCGATTCAAACCCGCCAAATGCAAATACCAGTAGTAGTACTGCCTTGGAGAAAGCCGGAAAACCGGGAGTTTGGCTGGCGTTAAAGGATCCGGTGTTAAGAAAGAACAAACCGGCAATGATAAAAACAGCGAGCGGGGCCAATTTTGCGATCGTCGTTATGTTACTGAGTCTCGCCATGTTCCGGATGCCGATATGGTTGATGTAAGTAAGAAATATTGAAACGACCACTATGACGACGATCCTTGGTACCGGGTCTTGCAATGGTGCATAAAAAAGCGATAGATAAGTTACCAGCATGTTGATCAGGGTTGCATAGTTGAAAATGCGGCTGAGCAACAGTAGCCAACCCATTAAGAATGCGGGAAATTTGCCAAACGCGGAAAGGATATAAACATAAGGGCCACCGGTCTTATCGAAACGGCTGCTTACTTCTGCAAAACATAAAATGAACACGAGCACAATGGCTGCACAAGCAACAAAAGCGGCGATGCTGTAAACATTAGTGGCTTTAAAAATATCAGAAGGCAACCCGAATATACCGGCGCCGATAATGCTGTTGATGATCATCAGCACGAGATCCCATTTCCGAATACCGCGATGTAACATGGTGGAAGATTGGCCCGGGGGCTATTGTTTAATGTAGTCCTACTTTGCCTTTGACCGAATCGAATAATTTCCGGGAATCGAAGCCTACCCCGTTTTCGAAAACAGTTTCCGTATTTCTCATCTCTTTTACGTCTTTCAGTGGGTTGCCATTGATCAACACAAGATCGGCTTGTTTGCCCGGTTCGATGGTTCCTATCTCATGGCTTCTTCCCAGGTATTCAGCCGCATTGAGAGTGCAGATCTTTATCGCCTCGGGAAAACTGAACCCCGCTTCCACCAGCAATTCAGGAATATGACGGTCAGCATAACCCGGTATCACCCTGCCTGCGCCAGTTGGGTCAATTCCTGCCAGCAATCGCCCGCCCAATTGAACAAACTTTTTTTCCCAGGCCATTTCTTTTTTGAACATGGCCCGGTTAGTTGAATCCTTGTTCACCATAGCTGCAGCGGTCTTTTCAATTCCTTCTCGTATCGCAGGTGTCAGGGCTTCACCGGCATCACCCGGAAATACTTCCCGGCCAGTATAAGGTTCAAACACGGGAAGGGTAGAGGTGATGGAAACATTTCTTTTGATCAGCAGCTTCATCAGGTCCTCCATCTCGGGATTATTCTCCTCCAGTTTATTTATTGACATACTCTGTGCCGGCTGGTTACATGAATTTTCTTTCTTGTTTTGTTCAAAATCACTACTTACCCAGAACCCATGCTCAAGGTTGTCAATACCTATTTCAGCGGCTTCGCGATAGGTGATAGAGCAGAGATGGCCTGTTACTTTGATCTTGTGTTGGTGTGCCAGTTTTATTACCTGCTCAAGGTCGTCCTTTGTAATATCCATATATACTTTGAATGAAGTGCAACCATTACTGATCCAAAAGTTCATATACTTTGCCATATCGTCGGGGCCCTTGATGAAATGAAATTCCGGTATAGGTAAACCAGGTCTTTCAATATAAGGCGCTGTCACATCAATATCCGGCCCCGGTATTTTGCCCTCGTTCACCTGGTCGCGGATATTTAGATCTGTATGGGCTTCCACACTTCCCGCTGTTCGCATGGTTGTAACGCCACCGGCGAGGTAAAGCCGTGGAAAGGACACCGGCATTTCAAGACCGAGATATTGAGGCGCCACCCTTTCTCCATAGAATAAATGCTCATGCATCATGATCATGCCCGGAATAATGGTCTTTCCAGTGCAATCGATGATCCTCGCGTTTTTGGGCACAGTTACATTGCCTGTCATTCCAACAGAAATAATTTTTCCACTCATGACCACAATTGTCTGATCAGTCTTTGCCGGGGAACCGGTACCATCGACGATAATAGCATGAGTAAGTGCAAACGTGTCGGCATCAATCGAAATGAATTGTTTGACCAAAGGGCTGAAGTCCTGGGAATACCCGCGAACAAAAGAGAGCAGGAGAAAACTGATGAACAGGAGGCGGTTTTGTTTTGGGATCATGCAGGTATGTTTATTTGTAAAGAGAATTTATCTGGTTCCTAGGTTTTGGATGCTGGATGCTGGATACTGGATGCTCGATACTGGATGCCAACTACTGAAAAGTGGCCAGGTCTTATTTGGTATGCATCCAGCATCTGACATCTAGCATCTAGCATCTTCAGTTTTATTCTCCCGGGTGATAAGTTCTTTCCGCATGCTTCAATACATCTTCCTTGTAAAACAACACATCCTTGAACTGACCCTTGCTATACATCAATCCCTGGTCGAAGAAATGTTTTGAAGCAGGATCACCGCTTTCACCGCCTGTCAATAGTGATTTGGCCTTGATCCTTTTGCCAAATTCGACAGCGCAGATAAAACTATTCCCATTGTATCCGTAACGTTTTTT
>DASSFT010000005.1:0-4066 GCA_035694045.1 Chitinophagaceae bacterium | reverse complement strand
CAAGATCGGCCTGGAGAAAGTAAAATTGGAATTGACCCAGCGGGGCCTGGACAACAAGCAGGTTGCCATTATCGAAAAATACCTGCTGATCGCGAAATATTCAGGCGACAATGAAACCGTGCTGGATGAATTGAAAAAACTCTTTGGTGACAATGCCGGCGGCAATGAAGGTTTAAAAGACCTGCAGTTCGTGCTCGACAACACCAGTCAATTGGCATTTACCAGTAAGATCCTGGTTGATCCAACCCTGGCGAGAGGATTGAATTATTATACAGGTACTATTTTTGAAGTCAAAGCTGCAGACGTGAAAATGGGAAGCATTGGTGGCGGGGGACGTTATGATGACCTGACTGGTTTATTCGGTGTACCCGGTATCCCCGGTGTAGGAATTTCGTTTGGCGTCGATCGTATTTATGATGTGATGGAAGAGCTGAAACTTTTCCCGGAAGAAGTACATACTGGCACACAGGTGCTATTCTTTAACCTGGGAGAAAAAGAAAGTCAAACCGCTTTTTCCCTGATGCAACAGCTCAGGAATATCAACATCCGCTGCGAACTGTATCACGAACCCGTGAAATTTGATAAACAGTTCAAGTACGCGGAGAGGAAAAATATTCCCTATGCCGTCATCATCGGTGAAAAAGAACTGGCGGATAAATCCTGCGTAATAAAAAATCTCAGGAGTGGGGATCAGCAGACTATTGCAGTTGGTCGGCTCGCGGGGTTTTCCTTTACCTAAAACCCCTTTTCTTAATTAGATTTGCCCCACCAAACCCACTTTAAGAAAAAAGATAAAAAAAACACAAATGAAACAAAGATTATTCCTTATCCTTTCCGCAGCCCTGGTGCTTCTGGCATCATGCGGCAATAAAGGCAGCAAATCCGGATTGATGGTTCCTAAGGATGCAGCCTTTGTACTGCACATCAACACTGGATCGCTTACTTCCAAGCTTAGCTGGAGCGAGATTCAGCAAACCAGTTGGTTCAAAGAAATTCAGAAAGATTCCGAATCCGGAAACGACAGCCTCGCTAAGAAACTGTTGGCTGATCCTTCCAGTTCTGGCGTTGAGACAAAAAAAGATTTTGTTCTGTTTTCAAAAAAACACGGTGGCGGCGGTTACATGGTCTTTGAAGGATTTTTGACCAGCCAGGCGACTTACGAGCAAACGCTTGCCGAAATGACCAAGAAAAAGCCGAAGGAAATAAAAAAATCAGGTGATTTCAGTTATATGGTTCCTGACGCAAAATCAGTAGTGGTTTGGAACAAATCAAAATTCGCCCTTGTGTCGAATGCAAAAATGGAAGGCCTGGGAAGTGGTATGCCAGGTGGCCTTGGGCGTAACAGGAATTTATCATTTGAAGATGTAAAATTCGAAACGGACAGCCTACTTGTATTCGGTCAGCAGGCACTTACACTGGAGGGAGATAATCTCGAAAATGACAGCCGCTATGCCGACCTCGTAAATGATGGAAGGGATTTGCATTTGTGGGTTAACTCAGGCCTGTTTAATTCCGGCATGAACATGCTGAAAGAAAAGTTTCCCATGGCAAATTTTGATACACTGCTAAAGGATAATGTAAGCGCCATGTCGATAAGTTTTGAGAACGGGAAAATCTCGGCAAAAGCAAAGCAGTACTTTAATGAGCAGATGACCAAGGTACTTGCCGCGAACAAGCCGCCTGCTATTAGCGCAGAGATGATCAACCGCATTCCTTCTTCCGATGTAGTCGCAGTATTTGCCTTCAATTTTTCTCCCAACACCATACGGGAAATGTTGAAAATACTGAATGTAGATATACTGGCGAATGCCTTCCTGATTAAACAGTTCGATATCAGCATTGATGAAATCGTGAGTGCTTCCAATGGCGGAGTATTGTTCGCAGTGAGCGATCCCGTAATGATGACGGACACGATACGCTACGGTGGCAAAACGCAAGTGGTTCCTAAGATGCCGTCTGCAAATTTTCTTTTTGCTACTTCAGTGAAGGATCGTGCCTCATTTGAAAAAGCGATTGGGATCCTTAGTAAATTAAAGAAGGAAAGAGGAGAAAACGATGAGGAAGGGACCCACGGGCCTATGCCTGACAAAATGAAGATACCCGGTATGCCATTCCTTTCCGGGATAAACTATAAACTGGAAAAGGACTGGTTCGTTCTTACCAACTCAACAGCTTATACCGATAAATTCATTGCCGGGGGCAATAGCAAACTTCCTTTTGTAGACAAGATCACCGGACATCCCATGGGCGCCTATGTGGATCTGCAGAGGATAATAAGATTCTTCGGGTCGATGGCAAAAGACAGTAGTTCTACGGAGATGACCCAACTGGCTTTGAATACCTGGGAAAATATTACAGCAATGGGTGGCGATTTCAATGGCAAATATTCAGAAAGCGAGTTTGAGGTCAACCTGGTCGATAAGAATACGAACAGCCTGAAACAACTCAGCCAGTTTATTGACAAAATGAAAGAGTATAACGAAAAGAGGAAAGAAGAACAAATGGCCAGATGGCAAAAACCGATGATGGAAATGTCGCCTGATTCTGCGGCGATGGCCCCCCGTAAATAATTTCATTGCAAACCCACAGCCCATACCTCATGGGCTGTGGTGTTTTTAAAGGATAGGAAATGCAGTTAGTCGTCCGCCAGCTTTTACCCGCATATTTCGATAAATCGGTCACACAGGTTTCAGAGATCTGGGGTAAGGAATGGGTAGTTGAAAAAAATGATTACATTAAAATAGTAGCTCCCTCTGGCAGCGGCAAATCTTCCCTGATCAACTTTCTCTATGGCCTGCGAACGGATTACACCGGCACTATTTCCTATGCAGGAAAAGATCTTAGCCGCTTCTCGCTCGAACAACTGGCCGGCTACCGAAAAGATCATATCAGCATTGTTTTCCAGGATATGCGCTTGTTTGCCGAAGAGACTGCGGAACTAAACCTGGAAATAAAAAGACAACTGAACCCCTATCATCCTCCCGAAAAGATAAAAGAGATGGCTGAACGGCTGGGTGTAGGCAGCAGGCTTTCATTTAAATGCGGTACCTGCTCTTACGGGGAACAGCAGCGTATTGCCATCATTCGTTCCCTGCTCCAGCCCTTTGATATCCTGTTGCTGGATGAACCATTCAGTCACCTCGACAACAATAATTCGGAAAAAGCAATGCAACTGATAATGGAAGAAACCAGGGCCAGGAACGCGTCGATCATTTATGCCGACCTGGAACGATCTGAGATCTTCCCTTTTACCCGAATCTATCATTTATAATAATTATCCTTGGCTGCATCATTTAAACCCATACGACCTTTGCTAGATACAGGTACCAGTGCCTGGTCAAAAGGGATTTCTTATATCGGGTTGTGCCTGGGTGTATTTCTATTATTGTGTTCAATACAGATGTATATCAATATCCGGCAGATGGTTGTCGAAGGTAATATCCGCAAGAATGGTTTTGATTATGTACCTATCGCCAAAAATATAACCAGTGAAGCGGTAAGAAACCCGGATAAAGCCTTGTTTATCCAGCCGGAAATCGATGAACTGAAGGCCCAACCTTTTATCCAGGATGCTGCTCCTCTCGTCGCTAACCAGTTTCGGATACAGCTAAGCGCGGGAAGCCTGATTTCGTTCGAAACTGATTTCTTTATTGAAAGCCTGAAAGAGGATTTCATCGATACAGTACCCCCTTCTTTTAAATGGACGGAAGGACAGGAAACGATTCCCATCATTTTTTCCTCGGATTTCTTTGAGATATATACCGTGTTCTCCACCGGTCAACAGCTACCGAAAATCCCAAGAGATGCAGCCGTCGGATTCAGTTTTATTGTGATCTGCTACGGAAATGGCCGTCAACAACAATTCTTCGGTAAGATCGTGGCGCTAAGCGACCGGGTGAACTCCGTGTTGGTACCTGAAACATTTTTGAACTGGGCCAATCAAACCTTTGGCCAGCAAAAGCCCACAGGGTCTTCGCGTGTTTTTATTAAAACCAGGGACGCCAATGATCCTCACCTGCTCTCTTTTATGGATTCAAAACACTATGTGATCAACAAGGAGCAAACA
>DASSFT010000004.1:0-7765 GCA_035694045.1 Chitinophagaceae bacterium | reverse complement strand
ACTAAACTCAGGACTTTCTACTATGATCTTATTATTTTCCATATTGTTTCATTTTGATTTTTATATTCTATTGATATGTTTCATAATATATGCCAGAAGTCTGCTATCCGCAAGAAATGAAGAGTATTCACCTCCCGGTACGCATTTAAACAGGAGAAACAATTTTTGAATCAGGCAGCTGCCATGCTCATACATTCAGCCGCGCAGTCCCGGCATATCCTTGCACATTTACGGCAGTGCTCATGTTCGTGCTTTTCGCATTCCTCTGCGCAGGCAACGCAGATGTCCGCGCAAACCTGGCAAACCGCATTGGCATGATTGCTTTCAAGATTCATGATTTGAACCGCAGCGTGACAAATGGCTGCGCATTCCAGGTCCAGCCTGATGCAGGCGATCATCTCATCTGCATTCGGCTCTTTCAGACAGGCCGTCGCGCATTGCTCACAGGCAATCTCGCAACGCGAACATGCGTCAATGCAGGATTGATATTCGGTAAACATTGTTTTTCTTTTTTAACCAGAGTATTTCGTAAACGGCTTGCCTCATTTTTTATAACTCACTTTCCAGATCGTGTTGCCACCGTCATCCACTACCAGCAATGAGCCGTCATTCAACACAGCAACACCTACCGGCCGGCCATATACCTCGTCCTTATCCTCATTCGCAATGAAGCCGGTCAGAAAATCTTTCGGGTTGCCGGAGGGCTGGCCATTTTTGAAAGGAACAAACACAACTTTGTACCCTGAAAAAACCGAACGGTTCCAGGAACCATGCTGCCCGATAAATGCACCATTTTGATATTCAGCAGGGAAATTATCCTTTGTATAAAAGGCCAGTCCAAGTGATGCTGTGTGCGGTCCCAGGCTCACATCGGGTTTAATTGATTTTTGTATCAGATCAGCCCGTTGGTCTTTTATACGGGGATCGGCGTTCTGTCCGTAATACGCATAAGGCCAGCCATAAAAACCACCTTCTTTTACAGAGGTGAGATAGTCGGGTGGAACATCATCACCCAGTTCATCCCGTTCATTGACTGCTGTCCACAACACATTTGTTCCCGGCGCCCAATCCATGCCAACGGGATTTCTTAGCCCACTTGCATAAATTTTTTCATTACTCCCGTCGGCACTTACTTCCAGTATCATGGCCCTCCTGTTTTCTTTATCAATCCCGTTTTCCGCAACATTACTCGATGAACCAACAGCAATATAAATTTTATCTCCAGCCTTATTGCTTATGATATTTCTTGTCCAATGGCGCGGACCGCCTGGCAATGAAACGATCTTTTTACCCGCTCCAGTAATGGAGGTAGCCCCGTCTTTATAAGGATATTCCATCAGTGCATCCGTGTTGGCAACAAAGAATTTATTATCCAGGATCAGCATACCGAATGGCATGTTCAGGTCTTTGAGGAAAACCGTCTTTGTTTCATAAACGCCGTCTTTATCCTTGTCCCTGAAAAGTAAAATATTGTTTGCGCTCTTATCCTTATCTGCCTGTGAAACAAAAACATCACCATTGGTGGCGGCATATATCCACCGCGGGTGCTGCAGGTTGTCTGCGAACTTCGACACAACAAATCCGTCCGGCGCTACCGGCAACTGGTCCTTCTTCCAGCCTATTACTTCGCTTCTTTTGCTGGCTGACTTGGTAGCGTAGGGGGGCGGCAAGGAATCGCCTTTCTCCACTACCTTCATCTCCTTTTTCTCCATGGAATCTGCTTTTGCTTTCTCTGCAGCATCTGTTTGTTCATTATTACAACCGCTGAATACGAAAAGGATGGCTAAGGTGACCATTAATCGAGTCATATTAAAAAAGTTTAAACTTAGCCGGTTCAAATTTCAGGCCGCACAAATGGAGATTTAGCAGCAAAAACTGGGTGAAAAATTTTACACGGACATGATTTTACGGTTAAATTAAATTTTAGAAGGGGGGTGATTAATTAAGGCACAGTTTTTTATTATTTCTTTACAAAAAGAACCATATGCAGGCAAAATATAATGAGGCCACAGCTAACAGGCCAAAGGGCGATCGTGTAATTGATGCTCCTTTCGTCCAGATAGACGTTGAAAAATACAGCAGGCAATTAAAAAAAGAACCAGCCTGGGAAAAAAGCGACCGCAATAGCATAACCGTTTTTAAGACTATCGGTTTTACAATGGTGATCATGCGGATGCATAAAGATGCTTCGATGAACAATTCCGTGGACGGCTTGTTGACCATCCAGGTACTCGAGGGAAGCATTGAATGCATGGTTGGCAGCAAAACCTCGACTGTAGAAAAAAATCAATTGGTAACCCTGCATCCCGAGGTAGTTCATACGATCAGGGCCCTCGAAGATTCACTGCTCCTGCTGACTAATAACATCGCCATATAATTTTCTGTTTTTAATCGGGCAACCTTTACCAGCGGCTACAAAACAAACGGGATATGAATGGAGAAAAAATATCCGCCCTGTCTGATTCGCAGCTGAGTGTCTTCTTTGCCGACCAGGTAAACGAGATTTTTCATGCTGAGAAAAGAATTTATGCTGCCTGGCCCCAGTTTAAAAAAGCAGCCCAGATCCCGTCGCTAAGGGAATCATTCGAAGAATATTCCCGCCAGTTGCAAAAACAGATCATCCGTCTTGAAGGAATATTTACCATTCTTGATATAAAACCCGACGAAAGGAATCCTGAAGCAATAGAAGGATTGCTAAGAGAAACCAATGCGGTCATTGATAAAACTACGGAAGGCAGCCATACCCGCGACGCTGCAATTATTGTTGCCGTGCAAAAGATCGGCCACTACAAAATTGCCACATATGGAAGCCTTCAGCAACTTGCCAGTACACTGGGAATGGAAGACGTCAGTAACCTCTTGAGCCAATCCCTGCAAGAAGAAAAAAACAGCGATCTCCTCCTTTCCGGTATTGCCGACAAAAAAATAAACTGGCTGGCTGAGATCGAACCAAAGGAATAAAACAGCGGCCGGCTATGCCCAATAAAAAACTATCCCACGCAAAATTGATACAGGCAAACAAAGATCCGCAACAAGCGGCTAAAGTTGCACGTCTTATTTATGTCAATGACCACACGCCGGGATTTAAGCGAGTAAAAAAAGGGAAGGGCTTTATTTATACTTCAGGGAATAAAATCATCCGGGATAAAAAACAGCTTGAACGGATAAAAAAGCTGGCTATACCCCCATCATGGACAGAGGTATGGATCTGCGGTTCACCCAATGGACATATCCAGGCAACCGGGCTCGACCTCAGGCAACGAAAGCAATACCGCTATCACCCTGGATGGAATCGTCTCCGTAGTGAGACAAAGTTTCATCACCTCTATGAATTCGGCAAACTGTTACCCAAACTTCGAAAGCGAATTAGCCGGGATATCCGGTCAAATAAACTGACCCGGGAAAAAGTATTAGCTGCTGCCATCAACATAATGGAAAAAACTTATATCCGCGTTGGCAGTGAAAGTTATGAAAAGCTAAATGGCTCTTACGGGCTTACTACCTTGAAAGATCAGCATGTCCTGATCCAACGAGATGAGATCAAAGTATCTTTTAGTGGGAAGAAAGGTGTGGAGCATAATATATCGCTGAAGAGTAAAAAATTGGCCCGGATCGTCAAACAATGCCGTGACATACCGGGAAAGTCCCTTTTTCAATACTATGACGAGGAAAATAAAAGGAGACCGATCGACTCCACCCTGCTCAACAACTACATCAAAGAAGCGACTGCACCGGAGTTCAGTGCAAAAGATATTCGTACCTGGGCTGGTTCGGTACAGGCCATCAATTTTTATTTATCCAATCCTGATGCTTCCGTTAACACCCTGGTTGACTGGGTTAGTGAAAAATTGGGCAACACCAGGAATGTGTGCAAAAAATACTATATCCATCCTTCCCTGGTTTCCCTTTGTGAAGAAAAAAAGCAATTACCTGCGTACAAAAAAGTCAACAATGGTTTCAGCGAAAGCGAGCAATTACTGATGTGTATCCTCAAAAAAAACTAAACTGGTATGGTTTTTTCCTTTTATAAGAGTAAGAGGAGGTGTGGCGTGTTTCCACATTTTCATATGTAAATCACTATTTATTAACCTAAAAAACCAGATTATTATGGAAACAAACACTGAAGTGCTGAATGATCTCATAAAAATTAATAACGACAGGATTAAAGGTTATGAAAAGGCCGCAAAAGAGACAGCAGATAAAGATTCTGATCTCCGCCAGTTGTTTACAAACATGGCTGCGGAAAGTGTTCGCTATGCGCAGGAATTAAAAAATCTTACCGTTGGAAAGGGACCCACACCTGCTGAAGAAACAACTTTGGATGGTGATATTTACCGGGCATGGATGGATGTAAAAGCAACATTCAGTGGAAAGAACCGCAAAGCGATCCTGGCTTCCTGTGAATTTGGAGAAGACGCGGCCCAAAAAGCGTATGAAAAAGCGCTGAAAAAACCCGGTCTCTCCAGTGATGTCAGCCAATTGGTCGAAGAACAAAAAGGCCAGTTGAAAATGGCACACGACAAGATCAAGAGAATGCGGGATACACAACCCGCCTAACAATAATAATCTTCATGCACGGCAGTTTATCCTGTCGTGCATGATTTAAAAATTCTATTATGGTAAAGCATGCAACAACAGAAGATATGAAGACTTTGGCTTCCTGTATCAACAAGTTGGTATTGGATGGCTATACCGCTAATTTCCAGGTCACAAACGAAGGGTTATTTTCCATCGAAAAGAATAAGCACTACAGGCCCCAGGATGTACACATTGTCAACTTCTTCCGTTTTGAGGGTGCCAGTGACCCGGCAGATAACGCTATTTTATATGCAATTGAATTGAGTGACGGTACCAAGGGAACATTAACCGATGCCTATGGTCCGTATTCCGATGTCGAGGTAGAGAAATTCGTCAAACAGGTTGAAGACATCAACAAAAAGATGAAGAAACAAAATTAGACCTCTCTCCGATAAAGCCAATCCTTTCCCGAATACACCGCTCCAGATTAGTTTCCCGGCTTCATTAATTCCGATATATACATAAAATGAATGGCAGAAAAACATCTTCTCTGCCATTCATTTTTTTACAAAAAAAAACGGGGATAATAAAAATAATCCCCGGTATAAAAAATCCAATATCCTATGAAAAACTATTACTTAATTGCAAACGCTGTTCCTGAAAAGAAGATTATATATGCGACAGATCGTAACGGTTATAATCAGCGATTTATAAATAACTGAAAACTGTTCTTAAGTAAGTAGGTAAAAGATTGCGTATTTAATTCCCCATTTTCACGAGGTTCACGGGTAATAATTCGGCTTGTTGTTTTTCGGGTAGTCCAACGATGAATGTAGAACCCTGGCCAGGTACTCCTTCAGCCCTGATAAAACCGTGGTGTTTCTCAGTTATTTTTTTGCAAATGGACAGGCCAACGCCGGTACCTTCAAATTCGTGGTAACTATGCAGTCTTTTAAAGACAACAAAAATATCTTCGGCATATTTAGGATCAAAGCCGATACCATTATCTGAAAATATGAGATTGTAAAATTTGTCATCCTTCGCCTTCCCGCTAAAATTGAAATCCTCAGGATTCCCGGGCTCAACTTTGATTTGAATTACCGGGCTAACATTCTCCTTCCTGAACTTGATTGCATTCGACAGCAGGTTATAAAACAGCTGTCGCATCAGGCTGGGTATTACATAAATCGTCGGGAGGTCTTCCACCTGCACTTCGGCATTGGTTTTTTCAATATCCAGCTCCAGTTCGTTGATGGTTTCTTTCATCAATACGTTCAAATCGGTTTCCTTGAAATCGGAGGAGTCGGTTGAATGTCTTGAAAAACTCAGGAGATCGTTGATAAGCGACTGCATCCGGCTGGAGGAATTGATGATCTTTTTGAAATATCTTTCAGTCTCCTTGTCGTGGTTATTTTTCAACAAGATCTTATCACTGAAGACCATGATCTTCCGGAGCGGCTCTTGCAGGTCATGTGAAGCCACGTAGGCGAAACGATCCAGCTCTTCGTTAACAGCTTTTAAATGGGCGTTGTTCTCCACCAGCTGGGCATTCAGCTCCTTTACCTTTTCTTCTGAGGCCTTTCTTTCCTCTATTTCTTTTTGTAATGAACGATTGGCCGCAAGCAGTTTCCTTTCATGCTGCATCAACTGGTGATTCTTCCTGTACAGTTCTACGAATACACCCACTTTGACTCTCAGCAACTCGGAGTTGATAGGTTTGTAGATATAATCAACCCCGCCCATCTTATAACCTTTGAAAATATAATCCTCATCGTAATTGTAAGCCGTGATAAATATGATAGGGATGTTTTTCAGCTTATCACGCTCATAGATGATCGTCGCTGTTTCAAAACCATTGAGATCAGGCATCTGTACATCCATCAGGATCAGCGAAAAATCATGTTGTTGCAACAGGATCTTTAGGGCGGCTTTCCCGGAGTTAGCACGGACAATAGTATAGTTATCCTTCTCCAGAATAGCTTCTATAGAGAAAAGATTGTCTTCCCTGTCATCCACGACCAGGATCTTTATATCAGACTTACGGGGTTCCTGGGCATTCGCCTGCTCCATGACATTTATTTATTTGTATAACCACACTCTCATTAATGATAATAGCTGGTCAATTTTAACTGGTTTGGTTATATAATCCGAGGCCCCGGCTTCCAGGCATTTTTCCCGGTCACCCTTCATCGCCTTGGCCGTTACCGCTATTATCGGCAAACTACTATTCTTATGTTCCCGGCGAATCTTCTGAGTCGTTTCATATCCATCCATTTCGGGCATCATGATATCCATCAACACGATATCAATGTCCTTATTTTCCCCCAGTATATCCATCGCCTCCTGCCCGCTTTCCGCTGTTATGGTGTAAATATTATAGCGCTCAAAGGCCGTAGTCAGCGCAAAAAGATTGCGCACATCGTCATCCACTATCAACACCTTCTTTTGCGTCAACACGTCATTTTTGGCGCGAAGATTCTCAATCAGCTTCCTTTTCTCCGGTAAAAGATCTTTATGATCTATGTGGAGCAACATAACCGTTTCTTCCAACAAAAGATCCAGCGAAGTTATATCCTTCAGCAATATCCTGTTGGCGTATTGCTTTAGCTGCGTCCTCTCCTTCGGCGAAAAGTCCTTGGCAGAATATACCAGGACAGGCGTCATCTGGATCTTCTTGATATTACTGATCTCGGTCACCAGTTCAAGGCCGCCGATATCGGGAAGCATATAGTCTACAATGATACAATCATATTCGTTTTTCCGGATAAGCTCTAAAGCTTTAAGGCCCGAATTGACAACCTCGAGATCAATCATGTCGCCATTGTCCAGGATCTTCGCGATCTGTGATGAATCCAGTTCGTTATCCTCTATTACCAACAGCTTTCTTGCTCTTCTTTCATTATAACGTACGATATCATCAAACAGGGAATCCAGCGCACCGGTCTTCAATGGCTTTAACTGGAAGCTTCTCGCACCACGTTGCATAGCAAGCAACCGGTTCTCTTCGCCGGAGATCAGGTGTATAGGGATATGCCTGAAATTGATATCGTTCTTGAAAAGATCGAGCACTCTCCAGCCACTTGCATCCGGCAGCTTCACATCGAGCGTCACGGCAATCGGGTTATATTTATTTACGAGATCGAATACATCTCCAAAATTGGTCGCAACTACCGCCTTGATGTCCCATTCATGGGCTTTGTCGATCATTATTCTTCCAAACCTGACATCATCTTCCACGATCAGCACC
>DASSFT010000003.1:0-3182 GCA_035694045.1 Chitinophagaceae bacterium | reverse complement strand
ATTTTTTTGTTGACGTGGAGGAAAAATTTAATGCTTTTGAAGTAAAACTGATAAAATTCCCGGCACCGTCTGGTATCATGATTGCTGCTTATCAGGTAAAAGTTTATGTCATCACACAAAGGAAAGCCTTCAGGCATCAATAAACCTGAAACGGGCGGAACAGGAGTTCCTTCTGATTTTAAACCTGAAAAACTCGAAGCGGATAATACGCTGACCGAAAAATATACAGAAGACGATGCAGACCTGGCAAAAGGGTTAAAGGTCCAGCATCCCAATCGAAACACGAATAAAAAGCACCCGACCAATGCTCACGGGTATAAAAGTTAGTACCGAAAGCAATTTTATTTTATTACAGGCTGATGCATGATCAGTTTATTGATCAATTGTTCGGGAACAGAAGGTGGCAATGCTTCTTCAAGATAGTTGTGTGATGATCCATCCCATGACCAGCTGTTGCTTCCATCACTATTGACTATTATCCTGCCGCTTTTGATTTTATACCAGGGTTTATAGCCTTTGATAGCAACCAGCACCGCAGTCTCATCCCAACTCATCCTGCCCTCTCTATCATCCGGGGTCATCGGGATACAAATGCGAAAAACATCTTTGACCGGGCTGTTACGAATGGACTCATTATTTATCAATGGCAACCCGGACTTTATCTTTAAGCCAATTTCAACTCCACTAAGAAGGACAGGTGTTGGCCAGTGCTTAGCTACAAACCGGGAAGCCGCGGCATCTATTCGAATATTGAATTCGCTGCCTGATGGAAACCTGCCACCCATACAAACAAGCTGTTTCACTTTCCGCCTGACCAGTTCCTTACCGTCAAGCTTCGAATATTTATCCGCAGGAGACTGGAGGAGGTTAGCCAGGTTAGTCAGGAAACCCGTGGTAACAATAACCACGCTTTTATCGGGTTGCAATGCCAGTGTCTTTCGATAAATTTCCGTAGCTGATGGCACTTCATCATTCCTTTTGATTGTATGAGGATAGCTGACCAGCAGGCTATCCGTCCAATGCTGCGGATCTCTTAACTCTGATGCGTTTCCTTTTGGAACTCCGATGGGAATACCCGGTCTGTTAAAATAAGTATTGAGTACGCTGAAAATAGCAGCCACCCCCTCGTATTTCGTGCTTGCAACTGTAGCGAGTATCCTGGCATAGCCGCTATCCGCATAGGCATGCAATATGGCAATAGCGCCGACGTCATCGTAGTCAGGCCCCATATCGCTGTCAAAGATGATTGGAATAGGATTGACCTTTTTTTGTGAACTTACCGGAACAGTAATGTTCAGCAGGCACAAGGCGAAGAGGAGTTTGTATTTCATCGTCTGGCAAAGATAATTGCCCTGGAAACTGTCCGAACAAATGCAGTACTGCTGTTTGAGGCCTTGTCAACTTCAATTTTGCAAGGAGGGATCATTAAATGTGTCGCCCTGCTTGATATCACCAGTGTCAAAACCTTTTTTAAACCAGTAGTATCGTTGCTTTGAGGTGCCATGGGTAAACGATTCAGGAACAACATAACCCTGACTTTCTTTCTGAAGCCGGTCATCACCAATGGCGGTAGCAGCGTTCAATGCCTCATCAATGTCACCTTCTTCGAGAATATTCTTCATACTCTGTGCATGACGTGCCCAGACTCCCGCCAGGAAATCGGCCTGCAGCTCAAGCATCACCGAATATTTGTTGTATTCCTCCTTGCTCAACTGTCCCCTGAGTCTCTCCATTTTATCCGAAATACCCAACAGGTTTTGCACATGATGGCCCACTTCGTGAGCGACGACATATGCCATAGCGAAATCACCCGGAGCACTAAAACGTTCTGATAGCTCCTGGTAAAAAGAAAGGTCAATGTATAGCTTCTGGTCGCCAGGACAATAAAAAGGACCGGAAGCTGCGCTCGCAAATCCGCAAGCCGATTGTACCTGCCCACGGAATAACACAAGAGTTGGCTGTTGATATTGTTTCCCCTGTTGAGCAAATATTTCACCCCACACATCCTCCGTATATCCCAGCACTACTTTTACAAATTTTGCCCGCTCGTCATCAGCCGCTTTCTCCTCGGCTGTCATCGACTGGCTTTGATCCGGGATCGGTATGGAACTACCACCACCGCCTCCGCCGCCAAGGAAGAAATTTAGCAATAGTACAATCACACCGATAATGCCGCCGCCTGCGACGAGCCCACCGCCGGAGATACCACGACGGTCATCAACATTTGAACTTTCCCGACCTCCTAACCACCTCATAAAAAAAAATTAAATGATTAATAAGAACATGAAAAGCGACAAAAAATCTTGCCAGTTTGGTCCCGGAGCCCCGGAGCAGCGGAAATTGTCTAAATTAAAATAACGTCATGGCCGTCGCAGAGACCGGTTTAACCAGCTGAACCTTTCTGTCTTCTAACCTAAAATTACTCCGATCCGATGAGTTACGTCAAAAGAAAGCGGCCAAAAGAGTTATTCTTCCGGCATTTAAGAATTTATTTTCCGCAAAGACTGAATAATCCTTGCTTTACGACCTGGTTATTATTTCATCGGGCTTATGCCATTATCGCAAGCAGGAGGCAGGCGATGGTCGCGAATATGCTTCCTTTGATCACATATTTCATAATGTCTCTTTTGGTGTAAAGAAACATCTCCATAAAAGGCAAACAAATACCTGGCTACACCAGTTGACAAATGAGGCGGATGAAATGAGAGGGATCTGTCGCAACGACGCCAGGACGGAACGGGGAGTCTCTTTGTTGTCAGCTTTAACAATCTCGATCATTGGGAGGCTGGGCTGATCATTTATGTTTTGCCCTGGAATACTTAAAGGAATTGCTAATCATCTTTTTCAACACATCCAGCTTTACATCTTCCAGTTTTTTGATATAAAGGCAGGCTTTGGCTGTCTTATGTTTTCCAAGTTGTTTAAGCAGTTCTTCGCGCTGATCGAACTTTGAAGAAAGATAAAGGGCGAATTCAGCTTTTCTCGGGGAAAAGCCTATCAGCGGAGCATCTCCTTCATGACCGCTTTCATATTTATAATGATAGCTGCCAAAACCGATTATCGCGGGTCCCCACATTTTGGGTTCGAACCCCGATTCCTTTTTCATCATCTCAATGATGGCCAACGCGTCTTTTTGCCGCTGCTGATCAGGAACGGACCTTACAAAATCCGTTACACTGTTT
>DASSFT010000002.1:0-3391 GCA_035694045.1 Chitinophagaceae bacterium | reverse complement strand
GATCGCTTTTATTTTTTGGGCGTGTAATGAACAAACAACTACAAAGAAAGAAGATGGCAAACAGTATGATTCATCGTATAAGCCGGCGGCTTTTGTTGATGCGTCAAGAATGGAAAGAATACAGCAGGCTTTCCCCATTATTGATAAAATATTCAGGGATTATGCGGATTCCAATCATTTACCCGGCCTGGCCTATGGATTGGTCGTGGATGGCAAGCTGGTATATAAAAACAATTTTGGTTACACCGATATTGAAAAGAAGATCCCCGTTACTTCGTCATCCTTGTTCCGCATAGCTTCCATGAGTAAAAGCTTTGCTGCTATGGCTATTTTAAAATTGAGGGATGAAGGCAAACTCAACCTGGATGACCCGGCTTATCGCTATGTTCCCGAATTGAAAAATCTGAAATATCCAACAGCCGATGCGCCGGTGATCACGATCCGTCATTTATTGACCCACGGTGCCGGTTTTCCCGAAGATAATCCCTGGGGCGATCGCCAGTTGGCTGACAATGATAAGGATCTTACCGATTTTCTCAACAAACAGGTTTCTTTTTCCAATGCACCGGGTATTAGTTATGAATACAGCAATCTTGGTTTTGCATTGCTGGGAAAGATCATTACAAAAGTGTCGGGTAAACGTTACCAGGATTATATAAAAGAAAATATCTGGACGCCCTTAGGTATGAGCACAACAACCTATGAATATGGCGACGTCGCCCCTGATAAGCTGGCACATGGCTACCGCTGGCTGAATGAAAAATGGAACGAGGAGACACTGCTGCATGATACACCTGATGGTTCCTGGGGAGCTATGGGTGCAATGATCAGTTCGATCGATGAATTTTCAAGTTATATGGCTGCTCATTTGTCGGCCTGGCCTCCGGGCAATGCAAAAGAAGAAGGGCCTGTAATGAGAAGCTCCATCCGGGAAATGCATCATCCCTGGAGGCTGATTGGGATGAACCTTAACTTTAAGTATCCCACGGGAAGGGTATGCCCGGTTGTCACAGCCTATTGTTATGGGTTGAACTGGCTGAAAGATTGCGAAGGCCGTGTATTTGTAGGACATAGTGGCGGTCTTCCCGGCTTTGGAAGCAACTGGCGCATCATGCCTGATTATGGTATTGGTATCGTATCATTCGCCAACCGCACTTATGCTCCGATGGTTCCGGTCAACCTGCAGGTGTTGGATACTTTGATAAGAATTGCCGGGCTTATGCCGAGACAGCTTCCTCCATCGGCAATACTGGAACAGAGAAAGAATGAGTTGGTTAAACTGCTACCGGATTGGAATAATGCTCAACAAAGCGGAATTTTTGCCGAGAACTTTTTCCCGGATTATCCTATCGATACATTGAAAAAATATGCAAGGGGGCTTTATACAAAAGCCGGTAAAATAATTTCAGTAAGGGAAATGAAACCTGAAAACCAACTCAGGGGCTCGTTTATTATTGAAGGCGAGAAAACAAACATCGAAATCAGTTTTACTCTTTCGCCCGAAAACCCGGCTTTAATACAGGAATATCATATCAGGGAAGTTCCGAAACTTATAATAAAATAACAATGATGTTAAAAAATAGGGTCCCTTGATGATTTGCCACGGATTCACGGAAAAAAAATGAAGTCATCCGTGTATTCGTGACAATCTTTTCCCGCCATTCGGGGCATGGCGTGAGATTTATTTTCAAACCAAGCCACCCTCTCTAAAAAGCTAATCCATCCCGGTTTTTCCCAGGCCCGTATAATGCCTGGCCGGCTCTTGTGCCATTGTGCTTTTCATTGTCAACTGTAACAACCCCGTTGACGATCACAAAATGAAAGCCTTTGGAATAAGCATGGGGCTGTTCATAAGTAGACATGTCGTTTACTTCCTTTTCATCAAAGATGACGACATCGGCAGCCATACCTTCTTTCAACAGACCCCGGTCCTTCAACTGGAATTTTTGTGCGGGCAGCGAAGTCATCCGGCGGACAGCCTCTTCCAGTGAAATCACTTTTTCATCTCTTACATATTTGGACAACACCCTTGCATTAGTACCATAGCCTCTCGGGTGAGGCATACCTGCATTCAGGACGCGGATACTTGCATCGCTAGCGAACATATTGAAAGGATATTTCATGATGCGTTTGACATCTTCATCACTCATCCCGTGGAATACGGCGCTGGCCCCGCCATTCATCATGATATCAACGATGGTCTCCGCTTCTTCTTTTACTTTATGTTTCCTTCCTTTCATGAGATTGATCTGCTCGATGCTTTTGCCATTGTAAGTTGTGTCAGTGGCATAATAGGCAACCACGGCATAACTAAAATGTTTCAGCTTTCTTTTCTTCAGCCGCTTTATCATAAAATCAATCACATATTTTTTGGTAGCTGGTCGTTGCAGCCTTGCCCGGATCGAGTCCTGTCCGTCGGCTAATATTTCATCAGGTATCAGCGTGCTAATAGAAGTACTGCTGGCCGTATAAGGGTATTGATCAATCGTCACCTCGATGCCTTCTTTCCTGGCAGCATCGATCATCGGAACTGTTTCCCGGCTTCTTCCCCAGTTTTGCTGACCGCTTAATTTAAAATGCGAGATCTCAACTGGTATTTTTGCTTCCCTGCCGATAGTTAACGCTTCTTCTATTGCATCCGTGACACTGTCTCCCTCGTCTCTCATATGTGAAGCATAAACTCCGTGATACCGGGCAGCTATCTTCGCCAGGTCGACTATCTCGGGTGTTTTAGTATATGTGCCGGGTATATAGATAAGACCGGTTGATAAACCCACAGCCCCGTCTTTCATCCCCTTATCCACGAGGTTTTCCATTTGCTTCATCTCTTCTGCGGTTGCATCTCGATTGGCCCGGCCCATGACAGCTTTTCTTATATCATTGTGGCCGATAAGAGTCGCGACATTGATAGAAAGCTTTAGTGAATCAATCCAATGCAGGTATTTCCCAATGTCCACATTGGAAGCCCCGCAATTGCCTGCAATGACAGTGGTGACACCGTCATAAATAAAATTATCGGCAGTGGGTTGTTTGGATTCATCCCCTTCGATATGTGTATGGACATCGATAAAACCGGGAGCTACTATCAGTCCTTTCGCATCGATAACCCTGGCTGCGGTGGGGAGTATGTCCCTGCCAATCTTTAAGATCTTTCCGTTTTTGATGGCAATGTTTCCATAATACCAGCTGTTACCAGTGCCGTCAATGATTTTTCCGTTTGTGATAAGGATGTCGCAGTCCTCATGACCACCGGTATTTTTTTGTGAAAAAGCTGAAAGCGGGAGTAACAAAAAGAAGATGAACCATTTCATGGGTACAAGTTAATAAATGGAAAGCATAATCGTGGAAGGGTTTAAAGGTTTAACGGTTTAAGGGTTTAATGGTTCTTTAG
>DASSFT010000001.1:0-12352 GCA_035694045.1 Chitinophagaceae bacterium | reverse complement strand
CGGGGCGTTGCAGAGCAGCTTTTTTACTTCGTCCAATTCAAATTCTTTTTCAAACTCAACGTTCACTGCTTCGCTATGACCGCCCACGACAGGTATACGTACCGTCGTAGATGTAACCCGGATCGTGTCATCCCGCATGATCTTCTTTGTTTCATTGACCATTTTCATTTCTTCCTTGGTATATCCATTATCGAGAAACACATCGATCTGGGGTATGACATTCAGATCTATCGGGTATTTATAAGCCCTTTCACCGGCGACACCCTGTCGTTCATTCATCAACTGGGTAACTGCCTTTACACCGGTGCCCGTTACGCTTTGATACGTCGAAACAACAATTCTTTTTATTCCATATTTCTTATGCAAAGGATTTAATGCAACTACCATCTGGATGGTCGAACAGTTGGGATTGGCAATGATCTTATCATTCCTTGTCAGCACATCTGCATTGATCTCCGGAACCACCAGGGGTTTAGCAGGGTCCATTCTCCAGGCAGAAGAATTATCGATCACGGTTATTCCAGCCTCTGCAAATTTCGGCGCCCACTCCAGTGAAGTGCCGCCACCAGCAGAAAAAATTGCAACAGCCGGTTTGGCTGCAATTGCATCAGTCATGCTGACCACCTTATATTTTTTCCCCTTAAACTCGACTTCTTTACCGACTGACCGTTCAGAAGCAACTGGGATCAATTCGGTGACGGGAAAATTCCTTTCCGCCAATACCTGCAACATTTTTGAACCAACTAATCCTGTGGCACCAACTACTGCAACTTTCATTTTGTTTTATTTTGTGTTAGAATTAAATCATTTCAACCGGTAACTACTGGCAAAAAAAAGGCCCTCCGTAAGGAAGGCCTGCTGATTTTTATATCGTTACATACATAACACTGCAAACCTTCCTTCAGGAATGTTTCTTGGTGCACTTTGTATGTTTCTTTATCATCATTTGCGGGTTCGAAGATAATGACAAAAGGTTTTTTCACCAAACTAACATGTTTTTTTTCCCTAACAGCTGTTCAGGAGTTCTCGTAGTTTGAGATCAAAGTTCACTGCTCACTAACCTGTTTATATGCCTATGGGAAAGAAGAATATCTTACTAATTACTGCTTTTTTTTACTCCTTTGCGACAGAAGCTCAACGATATGGCATCGTCATTGACGAAGTAATGGCTGATCCGAGTCCGCAGATCGGCCTCCCGAATCATGAATGGGTGGAATTGAAGAATACTACCACCCTGTCTATAAACTTATCCGGCTGGAAGATAAGCGATGCCGGAAGCAGCAGTGGCCCAATGCCGAACTTCATTTTGAAACCTGACAGCTTCGTCATTGTCTGCGCTACCAGCGCCATTGCAGCAATGACCGGATTTGCAGCCGCTATTGCGGTGACAAGCTTTCCATCCTTAGATAATAACGGTGACCAGGTTTCATTAAAAGACAACGAGGGAAAAACCATTCACGCTGTGGCTTATACCATCGACTGGTACCATAACGAGCTGAAAAAAGATGGGGGCTGGACCCTCGAGATGATAGATACCAATAATCCCTGCGCAGCCGGTAACAACTGGAAGGCTAGCATAGGTAGCCTGGGCGGAACCCCCGGTAAAAAAAATTCTGTGAATGCAATCAACAACGATGAATTCTCTCCACGGCTGCAAAGAGCATGGGCCATCGACAATGTTACAATTATTTTACTGTTCAACGAGCCGATAGATAGTTTAAAGGGTGCCATTAACAGCAATTATTCTCTTGATGGCGGATTAACTATAAGCGCGGCCTCAACTATAGGACCGGTTTTCGACAAGGTCCAATTGAAACTGGCCACGCCGATGCAGCCGAACACTGTTTATGTGGTTACGGCTGCCAATGTCGCCGATTGTAAGAACAATATTATTAGCAGCTTTAATAATGTAAAGGTCGGTCTTCCTGCAGACGCATTGCCTGGCGATATGATCATCAACGAGATCTTGTTTAATCCGCGGCCAAATTCGTACGACTATGTTGAATTTTATAACAATAGCGATAAGATCCTTGATGCTTCCCACTTGTATGTGGCGAACAGGAACAGTAATCATGCAATCAATTCAATAACTCTCCTGACAACAATTCCCTGGCTGGTATTTCCTGGGGAATATGTCGTGATTACCGAAGATGCCAGTAGCTTGTCAGGAGAATATTTAGTCAAAAATCCCGAATGGGTACTGAGTTTGTCGTCTCTACCATCTTTTCCGGATGAGGACGGCTTTGTACTTCTGTTAAATTTCCAGGGAGAAATCCTTGACGAGATCGATTATCGTGATGACTGGCATTTCAAACTAATAGCCGATGCTGAAGGTGTTGCACTGGAAAGAGTTGATCCAAATAAAACATCGCAGGATGGAGGCAATTGGCATAGCGCAGGCTCGACGGCGGGCTATGGAACTCCTACTTATAAAAACTCGCAATACAAACAGCCTCCTGGAATTGATGCAAGTATTGAAGTAAAGCCAAAGATTCTTTCGCCTGATAATGATGGCCTCGATGACATAGCAACCATAGAATATAAAGTGGATGCGCCCGGCTATGTTGCCAACATCACCATCTTTGATGCTGCAGGAAGGCCCATCAGGAACCTGGTTCGAAACGGGATCTTAGCATCAGCTGGCTACTGGAATTGGGATGGTCTGGATGATCGTGGTCGAAAACTCCCGGTTGGGCCTTATATCATTTTTACAGAGTTGTTTAACCTGCAGGGAAAGAAGGCCAGGTTTAAAAACACGGTAGTGCTGGCTAGAAAATACTAATAAGCAAAAACCGGTTAAATGAGTAAATTTGAGAAAATAATAAAAAAAATATTGTCGGGTGAGTCTGACCGAAATGTTGAGTTTTCAGATCTCTGTAATTTGCTTGAAACTTTGGGCTTTGATAACCGGATAAAAGGGAGTCACCATATTTATTTTAAGAAAGGAATTGATGAAATCGTCGTTCTTCAACCTTTAAATAGAAAAGCCAAACCTTACCAGGTTAAACAGGTAAGGGAGCTTTTGATTAAATACAAATTAATACCTCAAAAAGATGAATGATAAGTACGAAATTATTTTGTATTGGAGCAGGGAAGACGATGCGATCATCGCAGAAGTGCCGGAGTTGCCCGGTTGTATGGCCGATGGCAAAAGTTATGAGGAAGCCCTAAAAAACATTCAGGCTGTGATCGCCGAATGGATTGATACGGCAAAATCACTGGGCAGGCCTATTCCGGAGCCGAAAGGAAGACAATTAAATGCCTGAGTCCTAACCCATCATTTACACCAGTTCAATCTCAAAACTTACCAATTGCTTAAACTGCTCTATCCTCCTGTAAATATCTTCTTTGGTAATTTCCTTTAGTCGTGTCGGCCCGAATTTTTCTACGCAGAAGCTGGCCATAGCAGAGCCAACGATGATAGCTCGTTTCATGTTTTCAAAAGAGATATCGCCCGTCTTGGCGAGATGACCCATAAATCCGCCGGCAAATGTATCACCCGCGCCTGTCGGATCAAACACCTCTTCCAATGGCAGGGCGGGGGCAAAAAACACTTCGTCCCCGTGGAATAACAGGGCGCCATGCTCCCCTTTCTTTATGATCAGGAACTTTGGTCCCATATTCATTATCGATTTGGCTGCTTTTACCAGCGAAACCTGGCCGGTCAATTGCCTGGCCTCGGCATCATTTACCATCAGCAGATCCACCTGTAGGAGTACTTTCTTTAAATCATCCATGGCGGATTCCATCCAGAAATTCATGGTGTCCATGGTGATCAGCTTAGGCCTTTGCTTAAGCTGCTTTATCACGCTTATCTGTGTCGCGGGCGCCAGGTTACCCAGCATTAAAAACTCAGCTCCCTGGTAACTATCGGGAACTTTGGGATTAAAATCCGCCAGTACATTCAGGTCGGTGATCAACGTGTCACGGCTGTTCATATCCTCATGGTAACGACCACTCCAAAAAAAGGATTTCTTATCCGGTACGATCTCTACCCCATCCAATTGAACATTCCTCTTCCGGAGTTCTTCCATTTCTTCCTTCGGATAATCATAGCCTACGATAGAAATCTGCTGGATCGGCTTTACGAAATTGGAAGCGGCATAAGCCACATAGGTGGCCGAGCCACCTATTATTTTATCTGTTTTGCCAAAAGGAGTTTCAATTGCATCAAAGGCCATGGTGCCTACAGAGATCAGGGACATAGTTTTTTATTGACGGGTTTAGTTGAAGAAATTGGTCATATTGGTCATATCAATCATATGGGTCATACCGGGCATTACTGTTTGACTTATCTGACCTGTTATTTCGGCGTGCAAACCTAAGTAATTTATGTTAACCCGGTAAAAGTATTGATAGAATTGATCGAGTCATAGCTAGGAATACAGCCACACGGGACCACAGAGTTTACGCGGAGAACCAAGGGGGATACATAAATCTCTGTGGCCCTCTTGCCTTCTCAGTGGCTCTCTGTGGCCTTTTAGCTGATAGTTCACGGAGGACCAGGAAGAATACAAGAGGTTATCCTTTCTTTGACGCTTACGAGCAATTTGAGTATTCTCTTTATCTTTGAACCATGGCAAAGGCCCAACGTAAAAAGGCTTCCAAAAAAGATCTCATTGTTCAGAAAGCCGCCTCTATGTTCCGAGAGAAAGGCTTTCCTGCAACTTCTATGCGCGACCTTGCAGAGAGCGTGGGCATTGAAGCAGCAAGCCTGTATAATCATATCCAGTCAAAATCGGAGATATTGCAACAGATCATCTTTCGTATCTCCGACGATTGCAATAAGCAACTGGCTGATCTTGACAGCGCCGGTTTATCGAACCTTCAGAAGATCGAGTCTGTCACCCGCTTTCATATCCAAATGATGTTTCAGCGGTTTGAAGATTACCATGTCATGATTAATGAATGGATACATCTCGAAGCGCAACCACTTGCCGATTTTATCAGCCAGCGCCGAAACTATGTGCAATGCCTGGAAAGCATCATCAGCGAGGGCATCAAGGAAAAAGAAATAAAGCCCATTCTTCCTTATATCGCTGTACTGACTATTTTATCGGCTGTCCGTGGACTTGAATTCTGGCATCGCAGCCAAAAGCACTACACGGCGGAAGAGCTGGAAGAAAATATGATCACCTATCTTATTGGCGGACTGAAAGCCTGATCTATTTTTTACCCTCCGGCCTGCCAATAATTCACTCTTTCCCCAATACCAGCCACGAGTCTTGTATCAACATTATCCATTGATATAAATCGCCGCATGGACCAGGACCAAAATATTGCAACAACGCGACTTTGACAGCGCAAAACCCTGTTACTTTGTAGATATGTCCATTCATTTCCATAAGCTTGCCGTTAAGGAGATCAACAGGGAAACAACTGAATGTGTTTCTGTGTCATTTGATGTTCCGGATCAGTTAAAATCCTCTTTTCAATTCAAACAGGGCCAGAGCCTGACGATGCGTACATTTATTGACGGCGAAGAGGTGAGGCGTACGTATTCCATCTGCAGTACCCCACTGGAAGATAAATGGAAGGTAGCCATAAAAAAGGTGGAAGGCGGCCGGTTCTCTTCCTTTGCCAATGACAGTTTGAAATCAGGCGACGAGTTGGAAGTGATGCCCCCTGTTGGAAAGTTTTATGTCGAATTAGATCCCAAACACAAAAAGAATTATCTCGCCATTGCGGCGGGAAGCGGCATTACCCCGGTCATATCTATTATCAAAACAACGTTGCAGACTGAGCCGGCCGCCCAGTTTACATTGGTTTATGGGAACCGTAGCCGCGGCTCTATCATTTTTTTTGAAGAACTGGAAGGACTGAAGAATAAATACCTCGAACGTTTCAACTTTATCAATATTCTCAGTCGTGAACGAACAGACAGCCCTTTGAATTTCGGAAGAATAACGCAGGAAAAGTTAATTGAGCTATCTAAACTGGTTGATTATGCTTCAACCGACGAAATATTTATCTGCGGCCCCGAAGAGATGATCTTTTCAGTAAAAGCTTTCCTGGAGCAAAAAGGCATAGACAATAAAAAGATACATTTCGAGCTATTTACAGTGCCCGGAGAAAAAAAATCAGCCATTAACAGGAGGCCGTCAACCGAAGATTATGGCCCAAAAAGCAGGATAACCGTCAGGCTGGATGGAAGAAGCTTTGATTTTGATCTTTCCCTGAAAAGTGATACGCCTATTCTCGATGCTGCCCTGCAACAGGGTGCCGATCTCCCTTTTGCTTGCAAAGGAGGAGTTTGCTGCACCTGCAAAGCCAAACTTGTCGAAGGCGAGGTGATGATGGATGTCCATTGGGGCCTGGAAGAGGAAGAGGTGGAGAGGGGATATATTCTCACCTGCCAATCTCATCCAAAAACCGAAAGAGTGGTTGTAGACTTTGACGTGAAATAGACAGGTGAGTGGTGAGGCGTGAATGGTGAGTTTGTTTCAACCATCCGAATGCTTCTTTCATCACCTGCCGGCAGGCAGACTCACCACTCATCACTCACCTCCCGATGGCTATCGGGACACGATTTCAAATTCATCTTTCAACCGGATATCTTCGGAGGAAGAGCCGATCATCAGGCTAAATTCACCGGGCTCTACTATCCATTTCAACTGGTCATTAAAGAATGAAAGCTTTTCTTTGTCTATCGTGAAATGAATGATCTTTGACTCGCCGGGCTTCAAACTTATTTTTTGAAAGTCTTTAAGCTCTTTCACCGGTCGCACCACTGAACCCACCCTGTCTTGAAGGTACAACTGGACAACTTCTTCTCCCGCATAGTCTCCCTTGTTGCTCAGCGTTAGGGATATTTCGATCTTCTCGTTTTCTTTAATTTTCTTTTTACTCAACTTAAGATCGCTGTATTGAAACGTGGTATAGCTTAAGCCGTAACCAAACTCGTACTTTGGATAAATCGAAAGGTCCAGGTAGGACGAACGGTAAAACCGGTCACTATCGCTTGTAGCCGGCCGCCCCGTGTTGTAATGATTATAGTAAACGGGAATCTGTCCTTCTGACCGGGGAAAACTTATTGGCAATTTTCCTGAAGGACTATAATCACCAAATAAAACATCCACAATAGCATCGGCTCCTCTTGTCCCAAGCCACCAGGTATAAAGTATTGCCGGTATGTTATCTGCCGCCCAATTAAATATCAATGGTCGCCCCGCCCCAATAAGCAAGATAACCGGTTTGCCCGTTGCCGCTACCACCCTGATCAATTCTTCCTGTACACCTGGTAAACGAAGATTGCTTTTGCTTTTTGCTTCACCCGTCATGTCCCTCGCCTCACCTACATACATTATTACAATATTGGATTGGCTGGCTATATCAATTGCTTCTGCAAACCCCGCACGGCTTGTATCCGTAATGCTGCAACCTTTAGCATAGAGCATCTTTGCCCGGGATTGCAGTCTGTGATCAAACGCGTTCCAAAGAGAGTTCACCCTGGTAGAATCATCCGGCCAATCGTAACTCCAGAACCCGAGATGGTCTTTAACTGACCTGACAAGTGGCCCTATAAGCGCAATTTTTGCGGGCTCACTATCTTGTTGCGCTGCCAACACATCAGGTTTTATAGGTAATAGCCTGGTACCTCTGTTCGCCCCATTTTTCAACAACACTATACTTTTTCTTGCCACCTCTTTTTCTATTTTCAAATGATCTTGGTTATTCCATTGCGCTTTTTCCCGTTCTGCATTACAAAAACGAAACGGATCATCGAATAAACCCATTTCAAATTTCTTTTTCAATATTCTTCTTACTGCATCATCTATCGCCTTTAGACTTACTTTTCCTTCTTTCACCAGTGTCGCCAGGTTTTGGATATAGCTCCGGCTTTCCATGTCCATATCGCTGCCAGCATTTGCAGCCAGCTTCGCCGCTTCATAATTGTTTTTGGCATATCCATGTTGTATCATCTCCCCTACACTACCCCAGTCACTGACCACAAAGCCTTTGAATTTCCATTGCCCCTTCAATATGTCCCGTTGCAGGTATTTATTTCCCGTAGCAGGTATGCCATTCAGGTCATTAAATGAATTCATAAATGTAGCAGCGCCTGCTTCAACCGCTGCCTTGAATGGCGGCAGATAAACCTCATGCAGTTGTCGCAAACTCATGTCTACACTATTATAATCCCTCCCGCCGACGGCCGCTCCATATGCTGCAAAATGTTTGGCACAGGCCATTATTGCATCGATGTTTCCCAAACCTTTTCCCTGGAAACCTTTTACTCTTGCTCCTGCTATCCTGGATCCGAGATAAGTATCTTCGCCCGCGCCTTCCATCACCCTTCCCCATCTTGGATCACGGGCAATATCTACCATGGGAGCAAATGTCCAATGAATACCCGCAGCGGACGCTTCGATCGCCGCGATACGGGCAGATTGTTCAATGGCATCCAGGTCCCAGCTGGCGGCTTCAGCTAATGGAATCGGGAAAATTGTACGATAGCCGTGGATAATATCCTGACCAAACAACAACGGGATCTTTAAACGGGATTGCATGGCTAATTCCTGCAATGTCCGGGTATGATCAACACCGGTTACATTCAGCATTGAACCCAACTTTCCTTTTTTTATCTGGTTCTGCTTATCGCCATCCCTGGTTATTGGGCCGGTGGCATCCCAATCACCATTATACTGGTTCATCTGTCCTATTTTTTCATCCAGTGTCATCAATCGTAAAACAGAATCTACTTTCTGATCGATTGTTTTGCGTTGAGCTGAGCAAAGAAGGCAGGAGAAAAAAAGAAAGGTCAAAAAAGAGTGTCGTAGAAGAAAAGATGATCGCATCATATGGTCACAATAAGATGCACAAGTTAACAATTACTCATATTCCCGGTAAGCGCCGAAAACGGCCAAACGATCTTCACCTAATTGCGGAGGGATGGGGCGGCTGGGGATATTCAGTTTTTCGCAGATCTGCATCCACAACCCGGTGCGTGTATATACCTGGTGGACTTTCTGGAATGTGGTTGACAGCAATAGATCTTTGGCCCTGGATACTTCCCCTTTATCGATCAATAACTGTATCCTTCTTTCAATGATCCATTCATCCTGCAGCGCATCCACTTTCGACAACCATCTTTCCCGCTCAGGGATTGTTTGCCTACCAAGGCTGCGAAGTATTTTATCCCTTTCCACTACGATCTGGGGATGGATCTGCAGCCAGGGCTCGGTTATAGCCGCCATTGCCTGCTCAGCTGCTTTGAGATCGCCCTTTGATTTATATAGCCGGGCTAATAATGCCTTGGCTAAACCGTTTTTGGCACCTGAAAGAACCCGGATAGCATCTTCTGCTTTACCTGCACCGGCAAGCCATGTACCATAGTGAAATTTCCAATAGTCCTTGTTATCATCTGTTGAATAACTGATCGCCTTCCTGAATGATTCGTCTAAATCTTCCATGCCGGAAGGTGCCCAGGCGGAGTTATAAATATCCGGAGCTGCCCAGTTCATTATTTTTTTAGAACGATGAATACTGACCAACTCCAGCCAATCTTTTACATCCGCTTTCCTTGCCCAGCTGAACAAGGGGATGTCTTTTAGTGGCCGCAGGTCCTGCTGGGGAACTTTCAGAGCATAAATATCCAGTTCTCTGTCAGCCGGGAACCAATACTCTGTATGCGACCTCGTTTCCTTCGGCCGCATCTCGAGTTTGATGGATTGATCGGCGATGGGTCCGCCCTGGATCTCGATATATCGTTGATTGTTTGCCGAACTTAACACCGACCATGCGCTGTCATCTCCATAGCTCCATAACTTAATACCCGGTGCCATCTTGCTGTCTGCAGCATGATACAATCCGGTTCCCTTGGAAGGAGTATAGGCGCCAAAAGTATTGACATCTGTTGTCTGCCAGAAATAACCAGTCATTTCCCTGATATCGGATTCGCGTTTCGGTCCCTGCATAACCCAATCGATTGTATCGATCCTGGATGAATGTGACAACACCTTTCCCCTGGGAAAATCATATTTTGTATCAGCTGCTGCCGGTAATGCTGCATTGGACCATGACATCCATGGATGAGCAAAAGTTCCCGGGTTATAAAAAACAACACGCTGCGTTAAAAAATTATCATTGGGCCCTAATGAATACTCAACGGACCATTGCATGCCAAAACGCAACTCTCTTTCTCCACAGGTGACATAGACCCTGTCCTTTACCTTATCTACTTTATAAAGCACCGTTTCATTCTGCGAAGGTGAATGGGAGATCGGGAAGCTTACTTCGATACCACCAGCCACAAAATAAAAGCGGGGTAATATCCTGGTATAGCGAATGACATCAGGAACATACAGTACCTCTTTTCCTGATGGCTTACTAATCATGGAATAAATCTTTCCTCCTAGATCAGGACAAATGGTAACCTTCATGTGCGCATTTTCCAGGACAATAAATCTGTATTGCCTGGGGACAGGCCGGTGGGAAGTTTCTACATAACTCATGTAGGGATAAACACCATTGGGATCAACCGCTGTTGGAACAGGTCCCGCCTGCGCCAGGAGATGAGTTAGAATATATTTATTGTACTCGCTGTAGCCGACTTTCGCAATAGATGATTGCGCGGTGCATTCATTAGTTAATGTAGTTAATGCACCAGCTATAAATAAGAGGAACGGGAATTTAAATGGCATGATTGTTTGTTTCCCCAACTCAATTTATCATCTAAAATAGGCATCCCCAAAAAATTCGGTCATATGAAAATCCGGGGCAGAAGTTCTCATATCCTGCCAGGACAGGAAATGGGGCTCTGGCAGCATATCACCGCACTTGTAAAGATTGACGCGGTAACGATTTCCTTTCAAAGAAGTGATGCGGTGATGGATGAAGACTTCGGCAGGGATCACCACAGTCAGTTCCCAGCTAATCGGATCGGTTTTCCCGTTCGAATGGTGCCTGATCGCTGATAGCCGCCTGATCTTACGGACTACATCCACACCCATTAGTCTTCTTTCGGCAGCATTTTTACCAAAACCCAGCAGGCAGGTGCCTGCACAATTGAACTCAATGTTATAATATTCCTCATCAGTACCGAATGCAATAAAGAACTCCACGCAGCTATCCTCATGCACGGGGCTATTGTCTTCATGATGTACGACGCGTATTGCTTTCTCCTGCACGAAGTATTTCAGCAGTATGCTATCATCCGTGTGAGCAATCGAAAAGGAAACATTTGGGCGGTAAGAGAATTCAGGCCAGGGTAGTTTTTGTATAATATGCTGTTCGAGTCCATCGAGCACTACGGATATCTCTTCCATCCTGGCGTCTCCGATGTTAGTGTTTAGGTATGGCACATTCAACTCCATACCGTAATTTGTCTTTATTAACTGAATCAAAAAAGAAAAGAAGAATAAAATTTTACGCAATCGGTTGTAAAAAAAAATCACAATCGGTTGCGCTGGTCACATTAGAAAATTACCCTATCGAAGAACCTTAAGAAAGAACCAAGATCGAAGAACCAAGAACCAAATAAATCAAAAATGCTAAATCTTAAAATCAAAATGTCCTATGTCTACGATTTGGTTCTTGATATTTATACCTTGATGATTATTTGGTTCTTGGTTCTTACGTTACCAGTTAATATCCATAATACTTCTCCCGGCATGAATATGTTCAGTCAAAAGACCGGCCTCCCTGGCCCCTGTTATATTCACTTCCGAATCATCAACGAAAATAGTTTCCGAAGGGTTTAATTTATTTTCCTTTATTACAAATTGATAACAGGCCACATCAGGCTTTCTAAGATTGATCGTGTGTGAATAATAGGTTCGCTCAAACAAATCTTCGAGATAGCTTCCGGTTTGTAGATAAATCTGTTGCTGAAACTGTTTATAGTGAATTTCATTGGTATTGCTGAGCAAAAACAAACGGTATTTCTTTCGCAGGCTTCTCAATAATTCAATCCTTTCCGAAGGAAAATCCAATAGCAGGGCATTCCATGCATCGATAATATGTTGTTCGGTCGTACCTTCACCAGCCAGTGATTGCAGTTTCCTGACGAATGCATTATCATCGATCTTCCCGGTTTCGTAATCATTAAAAAAAGAAACAAGAGCAGGTTGCGAAAGATGACCCTTCAGGTCCTTTACTCCCAGTTCCTCTAACGCCATCGCCGTTTTTCGAGTATCTATGTTCAATATGACACCCCCTAGATCAAAGATTATATTTTTAATGTCTTTCATAATTCCCAATTAATAAATGATTTTTATTGCTTCGATAGCTTTATCACAAATCCTCCACCGGTAGCCATGCTGACCTGCAGTGATTGTCCCGCCTGGACTTTCGTCGTGTTGATCGCATAATCAGCTGCATAATTATTGGCATTAATCCCATCTTTACAGAT